>CANIYB010000213.1 GCA_947471105.1 Cytophagaceae bacterium | reverse complement strand
GGTTTTATTTGGGATAAATCTTCCAATAAATTTTGTTGGTTTTGCGGTCCTACATATAGCGTAACGGTATGGATATGATCAAAATCATTTGTTCCTACTTGAATCGTCAAATCACACGCAATGCCTGCTTTATTTCCTTTCAAAAAGACTTCATGCCCCTTTTCCTTTAATAAACTCAATGCTTTAAACGCATATCGTTCAGGATTTGTAGACGCTCCAAATATCAGTACTCTCATATTCTCAATAAATAATCGCAATATTAAATATTAAATTCCGTTATTAGCCCAAATAATGAATGAATCAGAAATTAATCCATTCATCAGAAACAATTCGCCAAACTAGACAATGAAAAAAACGGAACCATTTCCAATAGTTAACTATTGGAACGAAAAATGGGAAAGGATCGACTTTCCTGAATTCGACAATCAAATCCATTATGAGATTTCAAACTATGGCCGCATTAAAAGCTTTCAAAATACTCAAGAAGGTGTTTTAATTCATGGCTCTCTCATTCAAGGATATCAATCGCTCAATGTGCGATTTCAAAACAAATCGGTCAACCACTATATACATAAGCTAGTGGCTAAACATTTTTGTCCACAAAATAATCCGAAAGATACTTTTGTGATTCATCTTGATTTTAATAAGCAAGATAACAGATCAGATAATCTACAATGGGCAGATCGTAGCAAAGTGACCGAACATAATAAAAAAAATCCTTCAGTCATAAATCGACTCATACCTATAAGGACAAAAAATTATAAATTGACCGAAGGGAAAGTGATGTTAATTAAACAAATGCTCAAGTCCGATAAAAGTAGACTGAAGATGATCGCCAAGCAGTTTGGAATCACACATACACAATTGAACAGAATTCGTTCTGGGGAAAATTGGAAGCAGGTAAAACTACTGGATGAAGTCTAAAATAATGCGGATGCAATAGCCCGAACGCTATCCGACTTACTCATGGTATAAAAATGCAAAGCAGGGACATTCGCTTGTATTAATTCCTTGCCTTGTTGGATCGCCCATTCAACCCCTATTTGCTTAATGGCGGCATTATTATCGCATTTTCTGACCTCTGAAGCCAATGTCTCAGGGATTTCTAAATGGAAAATTTCCGGCAATATTTCCAATTGTTTCAGGGTAGCTAATGGCTTAATTCCTGGAATAATAGGAACCAAAATACCTATTTCACGGCATTTGCGTACAAAATCAAAATACTTTTCATTATCAAAAAACATTTGCGTCACGATATAATCAGCGCCAGCATCCACTTTTTGTTTTAAATAACGCAAATCTTCTTCCAATGAAACCGCTTCAAAATGTTTTTCTGGATAGGCGGCAACTCCGATACAAAAATCGGTAGGAAGTGATTCCGTTTCTTCATGCAATAAGATTCCTTGGTTCATGGCTTTTACTTGGCCCACTAACTCATTAGCAAACGCGTGACCTCCTTGTTTTGGAATAAAATGCGTTTCCCCTTTCTCCTGATCACCACGCAAAATCAAGGCATTTTCAATACCCAAATAATGCAAGTCAATCAAAAAATCCTCCGTTTCCTCTTTAGTAAATCCTCCACAAATCACATGAGGAACGGCATCCACTTGGAATTTTTGCATAATAGACGCACAAATACCTAATGTTCCCGGACGTTTACGAATGGGAATACGAGTAGAAACACCATTGACAATTTTCTGAATATATTCCTCTCTGTGATAAGTAACCTCAATAAAAGGGGGCTTAAATTCCATTAAAGGCTCAATGTGCGACATCAACTCACCCAAATGCTGCCCCTTCATAGGAGGAATTATCTCAATGGAAAAAAGCGTTTTTCCTTTGGCTTCTTGTAAATATTGTGTGATCTTAGTCATATTCCTAATCGTAATTTAAAACTGGACTCAACCATCTTTCCATTTCTTCCAAAGGCATTTTTTTCCTTTCGGTGTAATCAATCACCTGATCTTTCGCAATTTTACCTAAGGCAAAATAGGTGCTTTCTGGATGTGAAAAATAAAAACCAGAAACCGCTGAAGCTGGATACATGGCATAACTTTCGGTTAGTTTGATGCCTATTTGATTTTCCGCATCAAGCAATTCAAATAGGCGTTTTTTCTCCGTGTGATCTGGACAAGCGGGATATCCAGGTGCTGGCCTAATTCCTTGATATTTCTCCGAAATCAAATCTTCATTACTTAAAATTTCATCATGGGCATATCCCCAATATTCTTTACGAACACGCTCATGCATCAACTCAGCAAATGCTTCAGCCAAGCGATCTGCCAAAGCCTTCACCATAATCGAATTATAGTCATCATGTTGTTTTTCGTACTTCTCCAACAAAGCCTCTATGCCAATACCGGTTGTGACCGCAAAAGCACCAATGAAATCCGTTGTTTTTTCCGTAATAGGAGCCACAAAATCACTTAGGCAACGATTAGGCAAATTACTCGCCTTTTGCCCCTGCTGGCGCAAATGATGCAACCAAGAAGATGAATCAGACGATGTATCTTTTGGCTGAATCGTATAATCAACCTGACGATGAACGCCATGTTTTTCGCAAGGAACCTCACTTATTTTCTCCGTAAAATCATGTAAAATAATGTCATCCCCAAATGAATTAGCTGGGAAAAAACCTA
Source organism: Cytophagaceae bacterium (assembly GCA_947471105.1). Classification (GTDB taxonomy): domain Bacteria; phylum Bacteroidota; class Bacteroidia; order Cytophagales; family Spirosomataceae; genus Aquirufa. The sequence continues at coordinate 1,877 of CANIYB010000213.1, read as the reverse complement.
AAGCGGCCTTTGCCGTCAATAATTTTTGATCGATAATTTCAGCTAATAAGGCTTGTGCATCATTAAACAATTTACGCGCTTCCTCACCCACCGTTTCATTTTCAAATATCCGTGGATATTTTCCAGACAATTGCCATGTAGAGAAAAATGGGGTCCAATCAATGTATTTGGCAATTTCCTCCAATGAATAATCTTGGAAATACTTAACCCCAAGAAATGACGGTTGGCAAGATGTAAACCCAGTCCAATCAATTCCTGAAGATTTTTCACGGGCCTGAGAAATGCTTAAATAATTTTTATCTTTTTGACGAGCCGCATGAGAAATCCTAAGCTCCTCATATTCTTGTTTGATCTCAGTGAAAATTTGATTTTGAGTCAATTCACTTTGCAATAAACGGCCGGCAACAGGTACGGATCTAGAAGCATCCAACACATGTATAACGGGTCCTGAGTAATGAGGGTCAATTTTCACAGCAGTATGAATTCTGGAAGTAGTCGCTCCACCGATCAATAACGGTACGGTAAACCCTAAACGCTCCATTTCTTTAGCCACATAAACCATTTCATCCAAAGAAGGAGTTATTAAGCCAGAAAGCCCTATAATATCCACTTGGTGTTCTTTCGCCGCAGCCAAAATTTTATCACATGAAATCATGACACCCAAGTCAATCACCTCATAATTATTACAAGCCAAAACCACACCCACAATATTTTTTCCAATATCATGTACATCCCCTTTCACTGTGGCCAAAAGAATTTTACCTGCCGATGAGCTTTCACCTACTTCTTTTTCAGCTTCGATATAAGGCAATAAATATGCAACGGCCTTTTTCATCACCCGAGCGGATTTAACCACTTGGGGTAAAAACATTTTACCTTCACCAAACAAATCACCCACCACATTCATTCCATCCATTAAAGGACCTTCAATTACCTCAATAGGCCTATTAACTAATTTTCTTGCTTCCTCGACATCTTCATCAATAAATTCAGTCAATCCCTTAATTAAAGCATGTTCCAATCTTTTATTGACATCCTGATGACGCCAAGCATCATCGACCACCTGCTCTTTTCCTGCTGACTTAACCGTTTCGGCATATGCGATCAACTTTTCAGTAGCCTCCGAATTTCGATTTAACAAAACATTCTCACATAAATCTCTCAGCGTTTTGTCAATGCTATCATAAACGCCTAACTGGCTCGCATTTACAATACCCATATCCATACCCGCTTTAATGGCATGATATAGAAAAACAGTATGCATGGCCTCTCGAACTAATTCATTTCCTCTAAACGAAAAAGAAATATTTGAAACACCGCCTGAAACCTTAGCATAAGGCAAGTTTTCCTTAATCCAACGCGTTGCTTTGATAAAATCATTGGCATAATTATTATGCTCATCCATACCAGTGGCAACCGTCAATATATTGGGATCAAAAATGATATCTTGAGCCGGAAATCCGACCACCTTCGTTAAAATATCATACGCTCTTTGACAAATTTCAATCCGTCTTTCATAAGAATCTGCTTGGCCCAACTCATCAAATGCCATAACGACAACGGATGCACCATACATTTTCACCTTATGGGCAGATTCAATAAACTTCTCCTCCCCTTCTTTTAACGAAATCGAATTGACAATCGATTTACCTTGAACACATTTTAATCCGGCCTCGATCACTTCCCATTTCGACGAATCTATCATGATAGGTAATCGGGCTATATCAGGTTCAGACATCAACAAATTCAAGAATTGGGACATCATTTTTACCCCATCGATCATTCCTTCATCTAAGTTGACATCCAAAATTTGGGCCCCGCTATCGCATTGTTCTCTCGCGACCGCAATGGCCTCTTCAAATTTTTCCTCGCGAATT
>CANIYB010000212.1 GCA_947471105.1 Cytophagaceae bacterium | reverse complement strand
CTTTAAATTCCGAATGCTTTAATATCTGCCAAAAGGAAGTAAAATCTAAAATGGCTTTCTTAACAAAGATATCAGACTTTTCTAAAGACCAGCGTTTCAACATCTCTCCCAACAAGAATTCAGAATGCTCCTGCTCCACCTCTACCCGTGTCACTCGGCCTAATCGTCGGTCTTTAATTTTCTTTTTTATCTCGTCCACAAAATCTGTTTCCGTGTCCTCATGCTCTACTAAATCAAAATCCCCATTTCGAGTGATCCTAAAAAGGGTCGTGGATTCTATTTCTACATTGCGGTAAAGAACTTGTAATTGTTGGCGTATCAATTCTTCAATCGGCAAAAAGACAATTTTATCCTCCCGCTCAATCACATAAAACCGAGCTAAATTCAGTGGAATTTGAACAAAAGAAATTTTACGATCACGCTCAGATTTCCCCTTACTCACTTTTTTCTCAGGCCCTCCGATGGTGACAACCCCAAAAATCAAGGTCTTCGCCAATAGGCTTGGAAACGTATGTGTATGGTCAAAAACCATCGGGGTCAACATCGGATATATCGTCCGATTAAAATAGGTTTCTACTTCCGCCTGTTCTGCCGTGGTCAAATCAGCATAAGTGGCTAAAAGCAATCCGTTTTCAGGAAATAAAGGAAGGATCTCATTGACAAATAATCGATGTTTTTCCTGACTAAATTCCTGAGCAGATGAAATAAGCATTTGCTTAAACGGAACTTCACGCAAGCCTGAATAATCCGTTCGCTCCTTTCCAAAATCAATGTAATTATACAAGGAACCGATTCGAATCGTAAAAAACTCATCCAAGTTAGACGCCGTAATGGCTAAAAATTTCAATCGATCAAAAAGGGACTTGGATTTATCTCGCGCTTGGTCTAACACACGTTCATCAAACTTAAGCCAAGAAAGATCTCGAGAAATAAATTTTGCCTTTAACTGAATCTCATGCGATTTCTGCATGGATTTATCCGATTTCCAGGTAGGATCCTTAGAAGCCAATAAATTGATTTTCCAATTTTTAGGCCTCAAGAAAGACAAAAGATTCCCAGTTTGAGAATCTTTGTCATTCGAATTCGAATCCGTATTTTGATCTGTTTGTACCATTTCGTCTATTTGGTTGACACTTGATTTTTAATCGCCTCATAGTCAGAACCTAATCTGCCTACTTCGGTCATCAAAAACGTTTGAAGTTCCAAATTAAATATTTGCTTTTCGTCCGGGGTTAAGGAATCGTAAAGATTTTTTAACTCTACATTAATCAGCTTACGGTCTTGATCAGACTCCGCATGAATGCTCCTTAAATGAAAAGATTTAAAATCAAAAATCATTCCCTAAACGTCAACGTTTGCGTATTTTGCATTTTTCTCAATAAAATCTCTACGCGGAGCCACTTCGTCTCCCATTAACATAGAAAACAATAAATCAGCCTCAATCGCAGATTCTACATTGACTTGCTTTAAGGTTCTGGATTCTGGATTCATCGTAGTTTCCCATAATTGCTCCGCATTCATCTCTCCTAAACCTTTATATCGCTGAACTCCCACATTGTCCTCTTTTCCTCCTCCAGCTAATTCTTGTATCGCTTGTTCTTTTTGTAATTCAGTCCAAACATAACGTACATTTTGGCCTTTTTTAATTTGATATAATGGAGGTTGAGCAATGTAAATACATCCTCTATCCACTAATTCGCGCATATACCTAAAGAAGAAAGTCAAGATTAACGTACGAATGTGACTTCCATCAATATCAGCATCGGTCATGATGATCACCTTATGATATCTCAACTTATCCATATTTAACGCCCGCTCATCTCCATCTTTTCCAAATGAAACTCCTAGCGCCGTAATCATATTCTTGATCTCCTCATTCTCATAAATGCGGTATTCCTGCGCTTTCTCTACATTCAAAATCTTTCCTCTCAATGGCAAAATAGCCTGAAAAGCACGATTTCTACCCTGCTTCGCCGTTCCACCCGCAGAGTCTCCCTCGACTAGATAAATCTCGCAAGTCTCTGGATCTGAATCTGAACAATCTGCCAACTTACCGGGCAAAGAATTAGAGCCCAAAATGGTTTTTCTTTGAACCATTTCTCTCGCTTTTCTAGCCGCATGACGCGCCTGAGCTGCTAATATCACCTTGGCCACAATTTGACGAGCCTCTCTTGGATGCTCCTCTAACCAGGATTCTAACATGTCCGACATCGCCGATGAAACCGCTCCTGACACTTCACCATTACCTAATTTCGTTTTGGTTTGACCCTCAAACTGAGGCTCAGCCACCTTAACCGAAATAACGGCCGTCAATCCTTCACGGAAGTCATCCCCCGCAATATCTATTTTCAATTTCTCTAAAGCGCCAGACTTGTCCGCATAATTTTTCAAAGTCCTTGTTAACGCACCCCTGAATCCAGCTACGTGGGTTCCTCCCTCAATCGTATTGATGTTGTTCACATAGGAAACCACATTTTCTGAATAAGACGTATTGTACATCATGGCCACCTGAACAGGCACTCCATTCTTATCCCCTTCCATGTAAATAGGCTCTGTCAACAATGGCTCACGGGTAGCATCTAAATACATCACAAATTCACGCAAACCACCTTCTGAGAAAAAGTCATCAGAACGAGGTTCCCCATTTTCATCCAACTCCCGCATATCTTTCAACTCAATTCGAATACCCGCATTCAAAAACGAAAGCTCGCGTAAACGACCCGCTACCGTCTCATACTTATATTCAGTCACCGTAAAAATAGTATCATCCGGCTTAAATAAAACCGATGTACCTGTACGATCCGTAGTTCCCACTTCCTTAACCGGATATTGCGGTACCCCTATTTTGTATTCTTGTTGGTATATTTTTCCATCCCGACTATACACCGTCACCTTCAAATCCGTCGACAATGCATTCACACAGGATACACCCACCCCATGCAAACCTCCTGAAACTTTATATGTATCCTTGTCAAACTTACCCCCCGCATGCAAAACGGTCATAACCACCTCTAAAGCAGAACGCTTTTCCTTCGTGTGCATGCCCGTTGGGATACCCCGACCATTATCCTCTACCAATATCGAGTTATCCGTATTAATCGTCACTTTAATGTTATCGCAATGACCTGCTAACGCTTCGTCAATGGAATTATCCACAACCTCCCAAATCAAATGATGAAGACCTTTAAACCCTGTATCTCCAATATACATGGATGGCCTCTTACGAACCGCCTCTAATCCCTCTAAAACCTGAATATTATCTGCACCATAATTTGCCCGATCTTCGGCTGATGAATCTTGTGCTTCTGACATAATTTATTTATAAATGGTTAAATGGACTTCAATCCCTAATGAATCTCCATCCGAAAAAATTTTAGAATTTAATGTTTAAAAATAAGGATTTATCCACTTAAAAACTAATAAATCAATGAAAAAAATTAGTGCTTAAAGTGACGAATTCCTGTCATCACCATCGCCATATTATTTGCATCACAATAATCAATAGAATCCTGATCCTTGATCGACCCACCTGGCTGAGTAACCGCAACCACTCCCGCATTTCCAGCAATTTCCACACAATCCGGAAAAGGAAAAAATGCATCCGACGCCATGACAGAACCTTTCAAATCAAAACCAAAATCTTTTGCTTTATCGATCGCTTGCTTTAATGCGTCCACTCGAGAGGTTTGACCCACACCTGACGCCAACAATTGACCATCATTGGCCAGTATAATCGTATTCGATTTCGTATGCTTACAAATCTTAAGTGCAAACGCCAATGCACGCTTTTGCTCATCCGTAGGTACAATTTTAGTCACGGTCTTGAAATCACTAACTCCCTCCATCACCAAATCCTTATCTTGTTCCAATACGCCATTGAGCAATGTTTTGAACATTTTCTTAGGAAAATCCACCTGATTACGCTTCAATAAAATTCTATTTTTCTTCGTTTGCAAAATGGCCAATGCCTCCGCCGTAAATGAAGGGGCAATTAATATCTCACAAAATAAGGGGTTAATGGATTCCGCTGCCAATTGATCCACTTCGCGATTCGTGGCTAATACTCCTCCAAAAGCGGAAATCGGATCACAGGACAAAGCCTTATCATACGCTTCCCTTACCGTTTTGCCCGTGGCCACTCCACAAGCATTCATATGTTTTATGATCACAAAAGCCGTTTCTTCAAATTCATCCAATAAGGATAAACAAGCGTCTACGTCAACTAAATTATTATAAGACAATTCTTTGCCATGTAATTTGTCAAACAAAGCATTCAAATCCCCGTAGAAAGTACCTTGTTGGTGTGGATTCTCCCCATACCTCAACGCGCTAGAAGCCAAACTCGTATAGTTAGCTAAATCTGCCGACTCACCCGCAAAATAGCGTTGAATGGCACCATCATAATGCGAAGAAACATAAAATGCCTTTTGAGCAAAATTCCGACGCTGTTCTATCGTGGTCGCTCCCCCATTTGCACTTAATATCAACTCAACTTCCCCATACTGCTCACGAGAACTCACAATCAAAACATCATTGAAGTTTTTGGCAGCTCCCCGAATT
>CANIYB010000211.1 GCA_947471105.1 Cytophagaceae bacterium | reverse complement strand
GGCAAATCCAATAAGAAATCCAAAGCCCTAACGCTATTAATCGTTTGTAATTTTAACGAAGAAGCAATTCCATGTGAACATTGTTTGCTGTCGTCATATCCGACCATATCCCAAGCAAATACGACGGCTCCCATGCGAGCTAATGTAGCGCAACGAATTTGAGTTTGATCTCTAGTACGTCCATGTAATTGATTATCATGTCCATGAGGACATAAAATACCCGCATAGGTAGCATATTTTTTCGTAGGTCTGTACAAACTTCCCGTCACATAAAACCCAGGTAAGCTCTCAAAATAGACACTTTCAATTGTATACCCGTCAAACTCTTTTTTACTATGAATGACGGCTTTTGAATTTAATTTAGTCGGGAATTTTTGTAAGCCCATCCCCTCTTTGATTTGGTTTACAATCAATTTCGATCGATTTTCCCATGCTTTCTTTGACTCTGGAACGTGCGCATTTAAAAATTCCGCGCCCTGAACTTCCGTGAAATATTTTCCCCGGCATAAATCAGTCGATAGGGCATTTTGATTTGTTTGTCCTTTCATAATTTGTGTGCTTCCAAGGCATATAATGAATGAAATACTGACAATAAATTGATTTTTCATAGCAAAAGGTTTTTTACTCCATTAACAAATTAATATTTTTCCCGTTCTACCCTCTTTTTGATACGCGATCACGGCTTCTTTGAATTCAGATAATGCAAATTTCTCTTGAACATCTACCTGGACTTCTTGCGTCATCAAATAGGTAAAAACTTCTTTCAAGGCCTTCTTTATTCCTTCTTGGCCTAAGTTCTCCCACCAGGAGGTCAACCACCAACCTTCAACTTTCAAGTTTTTGAAAATTAATAAACCTGAGTTTAACGGGATGGGTTCTAAACTTAATAATCCGAAGACGAACATGCTCCCACCTATTTTTAAACAGGCCAGTGCCTTAGCTCCTTGCTCTCCGCCGACGGCATCAAAAATAGCATCAACGCCCGTTTCTACCGCTGTGCGGACTATTTTTCCTAGGTTTTCCGTTTGTACATCGACGACTACCGTCGCTCCCAAATCCAATAATGCTTGTTTTTGATCCGTTCTTCTAACTGTGCAAATCACGTTGATTCCTCGCATTTTAGCCATTTGAATGACTAATTTTCCCCATGCTGAGGCTCCTGCTGTAATTAAAAGCCATTGGCCTTTTTGTAAACCACTGGTCTCCAACATCCCATATGCGGTAATCGGGTTCACAAAAGCTTGACAGGCGACTTCATCTGGCATTCCCGCCGGGGTAGGAATTAATTGGGCCGTAGGTACGCAAACGTATTCTTTCCAAGTACCTATAGCTGTGAATATTACGCGAGTTCCTTTCGGATATTGTTCTGATTTTTCAACTTCTCCTGCCGCTTCAAAACCTGCACTGCTAGGTAATTTTGGCGTAATTCCATATCGACCTTGAATGAACATGATGTCGGATGGATTTATATTTCTTGCCGTGACACGCACTAATGTTTCATGCGCTCTAGGAACCGGAATATCCACTTCTTCTAATATCAATACACTTTCTGGTAGACCGGTCTCCTTAAAAATAACTTGTTTCATCTCTATTTTTTGTTGAATTCAGAGGCAAATTACCATATTTAATATTTAAATTGTTTAAAAATTTTAAACATGCATCCATTTTTATTAACAAACCAAGTTGCCCTCATTACAGGTGCGAGCAAAGGCATCGGTTTTAGCATCGCAGAATACTTTGCCGCCGCGGGTGCCAAAGTCGTTATTAGCAGCAGAGACCAACCAACCTTAGATCTTTTGGCCGCAGAACTACAAAAAAAAGGCTATGATGTCATTGGCATTGCTTGCCACGTAGGGAAAATGGACGCATTGGAAGTGTTAGTCCAAAAGACCATCGATCATTATGGGCAAATCGACATATTAGTTAATAATGCTGCCACTAATCCAGTTTTTGGCCCTATTCATGATACGACGTTGGATGCCTTTGATAAGATTATGAATGTGAATTTAAAAGCGCCGTTCCAACTGATGCGCCTTTGTCTTCCCTATTTAAAATTATCAGAAAATCCTTCCGTCATTAACATCAGCTCAGTGGGTGGAATCTCACCCGAAGCAGGTTTAGGTATTTATAGTGTCAGCAAAGCGGCTTTAATTTCAATGACCAAAGCTTTTGCCAAGGAATGGGGGGAATTCAATATCCGTGTTAATGCCATTTGTCCCGGTCTTATTAAAACGAAGTTTTCGGAAGCTTTATGGAGCAATGAGCAGATTTTAAAACATACGTTGAAGGCTTTACCCATCAAAAGAATCGGAACACCTGAAGAAATTGCGGCCGCCGCGCTTTATTTAGCCTCTCCTGGAGCTTTATACACCACCGGTTCTGTGATTACGGCAGATGGAGGCCTAACTATTTAATATTGAATAATGCATACATCCGCCACTTTACTCGATTTAGTTTCTCGCTACCAAGTTTTTTTAAAGGAATTTATTTATCCAATTGAAAAAGAAATCATATACGGTTCCTTTAAATCGCACCTACCCAAATTGCGCGAATTACGTGCATTGGCTAAATCAAAAGGCTTATTTACTCCGCATCTTTCCGTAGATGAAGGTGGCTTAGGACTTTCTTTACCTGAATTTGCCCGTATTTCTGAGGTATTAGGCACAAGCCCTTTGGGACATTATATTTTTAATTGCAATGCGCCCGACATTGGAAATATGGAGTTGATGCATGCTTTTGCTTCTCCATTTTTGAAGGAAACCTTTCTTAAACCGTTGCAAAGAGGTGAAATTCGTTCTTGTTTTTCGATGACCGAACCTGAACATGCGGGTAGTAATCCCATTCATATGTCTACCCAGGCTGTTTTGGAAGGAGATGAATATGTGATCAATGGACATAAATGGTTTACTACTGCTGCAGATGGGGCCCAATTTACCATCGTGATGGCGATTACAAATCCTGAAGCAGAAAATGTATACCAAAGAGCCAGCATGATTTTAGTCCCCTTGGATAATCCGGGATATAGGTTGATTCGTAACATATCCATCATGGGAGATGAAGGAGAGGATTATTTATCCCATGGGGAAGTTGAGTTTACCAATTGCTGTGTGCCCAAATCCTATTTGATCGGTGAAGAAGGACAAGGTTTTACCTTAGCCCAAGTGCGCCTTGGACCTGGCAGAATTCACCACTGCATGCGGTGGATTGGTATTTGCGAAAGAGCGCTGGGATTAATGTGTGATCGGGCGATGTCCAGGGAGTTGAATCCTGGGAAGTTTTTGTCGGGCCAACAAACCATTCAGAACTGGATCGCGGAGAGTGCCGCCGAAATAAAAGCCTCCCGTTTATTGGTTTTACATACAGCAGAAAAAATTGAAAAAGAAGGGGCTAAAGCCGCCAAAGAAGATATATCGACGATTAAATTCTTTGTCTCAGATGTTTTAATGAAGGTTTTGGATCGCGCTATCCAGGTGCACGGAGCCTTAGGAATTACGGATGATACCTTACTTTCTTTTTGGTATCGCCATGAGCGAGGGGCCCGGATTTATGATGGACCCGATGAAGTACACAAATCAGTTTTAGCGAAAAGCATTTTAAAATCAAGAGCATTGAATGGAGGGATTTGAGAAATTACCCGCTTATTTATCGGTCCAATGGTCCATTCCGATTCCTGAATTACATATAAAGGCATTTAAAGGTGGATTTTCTAACCTGACTTATTTAATCGAGTCTGAGACTTTTTCCTATGTGTTACGTCGGCCACCCTTCGGGAATAAAATCTCCAAAGCGCATGACATGGTTCGAGAGTTCAAAATCTTAACAGCCTTAGAAAAAGCGGGTTACGATAAAATTCCCAAGGCCATTTTATGTTGCGAGGACGAAAGTATCCTAGGTGCCTCCTTTTTTATCATGGAAAAAGTGGATGGATTAATCATTCGAAATAAAAGACCTGAGCATGTTACAGCTGATTTTTTTACGAGACTTTCCAAATCGTCCATTGATGTTTTGTTGGAATTACATGCCTTGGAATTACATGATTCAGGCTTAATAGCTTTGGGAAAGCCGGAAGGTTATGTTGGGCGCCAAGTAGCTGGTTGGTCCGAAAGGTATTTGCAATCCCAAACGGATGATATTCCAGAGCTCAAGGATGCTTTTGAATGGTTAGCACTCAATCAACCTGAGAATTCTTCTGTGGCATTCATTCACAATGATTTTAAATATGACAATATGGTCATCCGAGACGATGCTTCTGTGGCTGCCGTATTGGATTGGGAGATGGCCACCGTGGGCGACCCATTGATGGATTTAGGAACCACGTTGGCTTATTGGGCCGAGGAAGGCGATCCCGATATTTTAAAAATGTTTAATTTAAGCTATCTAGAAGGCAATTTTTCACGCGCTGAGCTTGTTGAATATTATGCGTCAAAAAGTAATTTAGATGTTTCTAATATCCTTTTTTATTATGTTTTTGGATTGTGTAAAGTGGCGGTGATCGCCCAACAAATTTATAAGCGATATGCCTTAGGATTTTCTACCGATGAACGATTTTCAGTGTTAAACCAAGTAGTTAAGGCAGCAGGAATTAAAGCCATGGAGAGTATTAAATC
>CANIYB010000210.1 GCA_947471105.1 Cytophagaceae bacterium | reverse complement strand
TCCACTTCGGGTGCTTCATTGCCCACTAAAATTTCAAGCGCGTTTGTGTTGCTTGCCCCTTTAGCATCTGTGGCTTTTAACGTTACTTCATAGGTACCTGGATTTGTCAAAACCAATTCAGGACTAGCTCCTTTTAATGTTTTAACTAAAGTACCCAGTTTTTTAACGGTCCACGTATAGGTTAAGGCGTCGCCATCAAAATCTTTAGTTCCTTCAGCAGACAAGTTCGTTTTAAAAGGAGCCGCTCCTTTTAATTTAGATGCGGATATTTCTACTTGCGGTTTACGGTTTCCTCCTTGGTATTCAACTTTCACTAAGCGAGCGTTATCGTTTCCTTTAAACCAGGCAGATCCATATTCCAAGACATATAAATCACCGTCAGGGCTAAAGCTCATATCGATCGCAGAACCAAAAGATTGGTTTGGAAGGAAGCGCTCCATGGATTTGTAATTACCTTTTTCATCCATGGTTACGGCCATAATCCAACCGCGCATAAACTCAACAATTAACCATTTTCCTTCATAATATGCCGGAAAAGGTCTTTTTGCTGTTGGGAAGTCTGAACGATGATACACAGGTCCACCCGTTGCACTTCTACCAGCAGCTCCCATCAATGGAAACTCCTCAGAGACAGCATATGGATACCATAAGAAAGCATTTTGTGCGGGAGGTAATTCACGTAAACCTGTATTATTAGGAGAATCGTTGATCGGATTCGCCGGATTGAATTTGGGCCCAATCGCTAAAGTCTCGAAATTAAAGTCGGTATATGGAATGTTATTTCCAATGAAATAAGGCCATCCAAAAAATCCGGGACCCTTTGCTTGATTAAATTCGTCATATCCACGAGGTCCTTTAGGTCCGTCCACTGAGGCATCTGGGCCCACTTCACCCCAATAAATAAATCCAGTTTTTGAGTCAATACTTACGCGCCAAGGATTTCTGTGACCCATCGTGTAAATTTCTGGCTTAGTTTTTGGTGTTCCTACCGGGAATAAATTTCCTTTAGGAATGGAATACGTGCCATCTTTTTCAGGGTGAATGCGTAAGATCTTTCCACGTAAATCATTGGTTGATGCAGCACCTCTTTGATCATCCCAATAGGCTTGGCCTGGGCGTTCGTCAATAGGTGAATACCCATCGTTATTGCTATTACTAGTATTGTTTCCTACGGTTAAAAATAAATTTCCTGATTTATCAAAAGTCATTCCACCCCCGGTATGGCAACATTCCTCGCGTTGAACGGGAACATCTAACATGATTTTTTGTTGGTCTACTAATAACTCCTCCCCCTTTAACTCCATACGAGACAACACGTGTTTCTTCTCCGTTGGATGTGCGTAATACACATAAAGCCAATGATTTACTTTGAAATTTGGATCTAAAATTATGCCTTGCAAACCTTCTTCCGCTTCGCGAACAGTTCCGATGCGGTTGGTATATTTAGTGTTTACATTAATATGCGCAAGCACTTTGGTTTGCTTAGTTTTGGGATCAAATTGCTTCACGTCACCCTTACGTTCGGCCAATAAAATTCGGCCATCAGGCAAAAATGTCATCATCATGGGCTCGTCTAACTTCTCAGCTAGGACTGTTTTGACAAATCGGTTTTCGTCAGGGGCTTGAGCAAAGGAACTTGATATATGTAAAAAACACAAACAAGCTAATAGAGAGTAAATTTTGTTCATAAAACAGGTTGATTTAATTATTTAACAAAAATGATACAATAATCGATCAATTAAAAATTTAGCATTTATATTGCTACCAAATTTGAAGATTTGTCGACAAATATGTTTTCAACTAACCTTACAACCTATGAAATTGTTTATTCTATTCATTTTATTCCCTTTTCATTCCATATTTAGCCAAGCAAAAACGGAACAAAAAGAAATTGAACTCGTCTTACAAACACAAGTAAGCTTGTGGAATAAGGGGGATATATCGGGATTCATGGAATACTACGAAAAATCGGAAGACCTGAAGTTTATTGGCAAAAATGGCATTACAAGTGGCTGGAAAGCCACATTACAAAGATACCTCACCACGTATCCGGATCAGGAAACGATGGGGAATTTAACGTTTGACATCAAGGAAATCGACGTAACGGCAGGTAAAACAGCCTGGATATTGGGAAAGTGGCAATTAGTCCGCCCTAAAAAAGGAGATGTGGGTGGATATTTCACTATTTTAATGAAGAAAATAAAGGGCCGCTGGCTCATCGTCAGAGACCACACCAGTTAAGTTAAACCCTCGAAAAAACGTAAAACATTTCGCTAGCGATTTGTTGGGAACGTTCGTCATATTTTGTGGACTCAAGATCCGTGTCATCAAATTCCTTTGGATCCTCGTACCGAACGGGGATTCTTGCTTCAGCGCCAGGAATAAAAGGACAATTTTCATCTGCATGTGAGCAAGTCATAATCGTAGCAAAAATGCCGTGGGGATTTATGACATCGTCATATAATTTTGAAAAGACGATGATGGGTCTTGTGTCCTTATCTTGTAAAATAAAATAGATGGGATTTGAGTGGCCATGTTTGGAAATGATGAAACCTGAACGTTCCAAAGAACAAATGGTACGTTCATTACAGGCCGTCGCCTCCACGCCACCTGAGTAGCAAAAAGCGGGAATTTCAAAGTAATCGGCAGCGGTTTGCGCCCAGATTTGGGCCAACTGTGACCTTCTAGAATTATGGGTGCAAATGAAATTAAGTCGGATGGGCTGGCCCTTCTCACGCTTAGATTTGATGTAATCAATTAAAGGTTGAAGCAAAGATTTACGTTCATCACTTATTGAGAGAGATAAAATTAATTCTAAATTTTCGTTCAAAGTACTATTCATTATAAGATCAATTAACAGCATCCTGAACTTGGGGCACAGGAACTAGTAGGAGATATTTCGGATAAGTTTATTTTTTCTTTTTGGAGAACTGGCGGCATGCAACAAGCGGTAGCATCTTCTAAGGCGTAATGTGGATCATTAAATTCAGCATCTTCATGAAAATAATAAACTTCCCACTGAACACCATCGGGATCTGTGGCCCAAAATTTATCTTGTACCGCGTAACAGCAAGAGGTACCTATTTCCTCTTTGGATACAACTCCTAGCAGACGAGCTTTATTCAAACAATTCGTCATTTCTTCTATCGTTTCCAACTGAAAACCTAAGTGTCCGAAATTAGCTTGCACGCGCTCGGGATTTTCAATAAAAGATATGATTAAAGAAGGTTTTTCTAAAATATATTTGGCATAACCCGGCTTAATTTTGTCGGCGGCCTGACCAAAGAAATTTGTATAAAAATTCACAGAAGCCGCTAGATTGCTGACATAAAGTGACACATGCATACGAGGAAAGCTCATAATTAACAGCAGTTAGATTTTTGTGTGACATAATAATCGTCAAAGAATGCTCCAAATAGTTGGCTAAATTCCGCCCATTTTTCTGGATTAATGCAATAACAAACAGATACACCTTCTATGGTTCCTTGAATGAACCCAATTTCTTTTAATTCGCGTAAATGTTGGGAAATGGTCGCTTGGGCAAGCCCCAATTCCTGAACTAAATCCCCATTGATACAAGAACTTGATTTTACCAAATACTGTAAAATAGCTATTCGAGCCGGATGTCCTAAAACTTTAGCCATTTGTGCCATGGCATTTTGTTCCATTGAAAACAAATCGGTTTTGGTAATTCCCATTGCATATTATTATATTGCAATATTACGATAAAAGGTTTTAATTTACAAAATTGGATTGCAAAATAATTTGAATGGAGCGTGCTACTTAATGATCTCCTTTTCGCTTGAGCAATACCCCGCCAGCAGCTTCTTTGATAATATTCGTAAAAATGAATGCATTCGCATCATATTCCAGAACTAAATTTCGCAAATGCCTCACCTCGAAACGCGTCATAATGGTGTACAAAATATCGGTTGGGTGACTTACATCAAAACTATCTTTCATGAAACCTCGCTCTCCTTTATATACGGTAATGCCCTTCCCCATCTGCATAACCACTGCCTTTTTGATGTCTTCATGGTTTTTGGAAATAATCGTCACCCCGATGTATTCCTCTAAACCTTCGACGACATAATCGATGCTCCGAGTAGCAATAAAATAAGTCAGCATCGCATAAAGGGCGGTAACCATGCCTAGGCCAATTGCGGCAATTAAAAATAAGATGATATTGATTCCTAAAATAATTTCAGAAATAGTGAAACCAGAGCGCTTCAAGGTATATAAGGCTAACACTTCAATTCCGTCGATGGCACAACCACCCCTCATTCCCAAGCCGATGCCCAACCCTAAAAATACTCCGCCAAAAATAGAAATCAATAATTTATCAGAGGTAATAACTGGATAGGGAATGAAAGTTAGGGCTAAGGCCAAACCGATAACGGCTAGTAAAGTTCGAATGGCAAAACTTTTACTAATTAAATAGCCGCCCATGATGATAAATGGGATATTGCAAAGTATGACCAACACGGTGATCGGAATATGATAAGTTTCATGAATCAAAAGTGCCACTCCGGTCACCCCCCCATCCAAGAAATGATTGGGAACTAAAAAACTTTCTAAGGCAAATCCCGCAAACAAAATGCCTGCGACAGCATAGAAAAAATCTTGAATATTATCTT
>CANIYB010000209.1 GCA_947471105.1 Cytophagaceae bacterium | reverse complement strand
GGGATGAGTTTTGGCTCATTATCAGCGAAAGCTGTGGAATCATTAAATAAAGGTGCCGATTTAGCTGGCTGCTATCACAATACGGGGGAAGGTTCTCTCTCGCCTTACCACCAAAATGGAGCAGATGTGATCTTAAATATTGGAACTGCTTATTTCGGCGTTCGAGATTTAGATGGAAATTTCTCCATGGAAAAACTAAAAGAAAAGGTAGAAAATAATCCGTTTCTGAGAGCCATTGAACTAAAATTATCGCAAGGGGCCAAACCAGGAAAAGGGGGAATGTTGCCTGGTTCCAAAATTAATGATGAAATAGCCGCTATCAGGCAAATTCCAAAAGGAAAAGATGCGATCTCTCCAGCCTTTCACACTGCATTTTCAAACATACCCGAGATGGTTGAATTCATTGAAAGTATGGCTTCTGAAACGGGATTGCCTGTTGGCATAAAATCTGCCATCGGTAAATTAGACCAGTGGGAAGAACTTGCGGCATACATGGTAAAAACGAATTCAGGTCCTGATTTTATTACGATTGACGGTGGAGAAGGGGGAACAGGGGCCGCTCCGCATGCCTTTGCTGATCATGTTTCAATGCCATTTACATTTGCATTTGCTAAAATTTATCAGATTTTTCAAAGGCATGATTTAACAGATAAAATATTTTTCATTGCATCAGGGAAATTAGGGTTCGCAGAAAAAGCCTTGATGGCTTTTGCCATGGGCGCCGACAGTGTCAACATTGCCAGAGAAGCCATGATGTCCATTGGATGTATTCAAGCTCAAAAATGCCATACGAATCATTGTCCATCAGGAGTTGCCACATCCAATAAATGGCTGCAAGCAGGTATTGATCCGCAATTAAAAAGTGAGCGATTTTACAATTATCATCGCTCATTGGTTAAAGAAATTGCAGAAATTTCACATGCCTGCGGATATGAGCACCCAAGTCAAATGACGATGGAAGATATCGAATTATCGATGGGTGATAATAATCGAACCATGAGTCTTTCTAAAACCATGGGATATCACAAAAATCCGATAAAATATGAAGGTTTGGAGAAAATTATCAAATGCGCACACCTCGGAGGACAAAATGCAAGGAACCGACTTTAGCTATTGAAGATAATCGGTTATCTTTGTAACATGTTATCTATATCTAATTTAAGTTTCTATTTCGGTAGTCGTGCCCTCTACGATGGAGCCAATTTACACATCAAACCCAAAACAAAAATTGGCCTAATAGGGGCCAATGGGACGGGTAAATCAACTTTACTCCGATTAATTTCAGGTGAATATAGCCCAGATGGTGGAAATATTTCTAAATCAGGCGAGTGTACCATTGGATTTTTAAATCAGGATCTCCTCTCCTATCAAACGGATGATAGCATCCTTCATGTAGCCATGCAGGCGTTTGAAAGAGCTTTGGAACTACAAATACAGATTGACGCAGTGCTACATAAAATGGAAACAAATTATGAGGATAAGGATGTTGATTTGTTATCTAAGCTCCAAGAAGAATTTGAAAGATTAGACGGATATACCATTCAGTCAAAATCAGAAGAGATTTTGGAAGGACTTGGTTTTACCACAGACGACTTAAATAAACCGTTGCGATTATTCTCTGGAGGATGGCGTATGCGTGTTATGTTGGCTAAATTATTATTACAAAAACCCGCATTGTTGCTTTTAGATGAGCCTACCAACCACCTTGATCTACCTTCCATTGAATGGGTTGAAAAATACATTCATGACTATGAAGGTTCTGTCGTGGTCGTTTCCCATGATCGCTATTTTTTAGATCGAACGGTGGATAATATCGCCGAAGTATCGAATGCTAAAATCACTTTGTACCCAGGTAATTTTTCATTTTACGAAGAAGAAAAAGCTTTACGAAATGAAATCCAAAAGGGTGCATATGAAAACCAACAATCACAAATAAGGCAAACTGAACGATTTATAGAGCGATTTAAGGCGAAAGCAAGTAAGGCACGCCAGGTACAATCTAGGGTGAAAGCATTAGATCGTTTAGATGTTGTCGATGAAGTGATAGACGAAAAAGCTAAAGTGAATTTTAAATTTAATTTTGGTACCCAACCTGGGAGATTCATATTATTTTTAGAACATATTTCAAAAGCCTTTGGTGAAAAAATAATATTAAAAAACACCAGCGCAACAATTAATCGGGGGGATAAAATTGCGCTCATTGGCGCTAATGGAAAAGGAAAATCAACCTTATTAAGAATTATATCTGGAACAGAAAAAATCGTTGGCGAACGCAGGACCGGACATAATGTGATTGAATCATTTTTTGCTCAGCATCAATTAGAAAGTTTGCAAGTAGAAAATAATTTATTGGAAGAATTAAAAGCAACAGGCACGGCTAAAACTGAAATGGAATTAAGAAGCGTATTAGGCTGCTTTTTGTTTTCAGGTGAGGAAGTCTTTAAAAAAATCAAAGTACTTTCTGGAGGGGAAAAATCTCGTGTGGCATTAGCCAAAGTATTAATATCTCA
This sequence comes from Cytophagaceae bacterium, assembly GCA_947471105.1. Classification (GTDB taxonomy): domain Bacteria; phylum Bacteroidota; class Bacteroidia; order Cytophagales; family Spirosomataceae; genus Aquirufa. The sequence continues at coordinate 2,130 of CANIYB010000209.1, read as the reverse complement.
AGCCAATTTTTTATTACTGGATGAGCCTACCAACCACCTTGACATGCAATCGGTTAATATTTTAATTCAAGCGTTGCAACAATATGAAGGTACCTATGTAGTCGTATCACACGATCGGTATTTTGTAACCAATATTGCCAACAAAATATGGTATATTGAAGATTATGAAATAAAAGAATACCCGGGTTCTTTTGACGAATACGAGGTTTGGCAAGCCAGTAGAGGTATTTCTGATGCAGGCACAGCAAAAAAATCGAGTGAAAAACCAAAACCAGAATTAGCTCCCCATTCACCTAAAAGTACATCGAGTAACCCTAGTCAAGAAAAATTAATCGAGAAACTTGAAGCCAAAATTATGGATTTAGAAGTATCCATCACGGAGCTAGAAACCAACATGGCCGATTTGGCTCAAGAAGGCAAATTCACTGAACTGCCAGCTATCGAACTGAAAATTAATGAGAAAAAAGATGAATTATTGAAGGTGACCAATGAATGGGAAATGTTAATCAATTAATCGAATGAAAATCAAAAGCCTGGTTGTTTCATGGCAGATTGTATTAGTTCTAACCCTTGTTAATTCGGTACATGCTCAAATATCCAATAAGGTAAATAAAGAGCAAATTAAGACCGCATATCTGAGTCAAAATACCCTTAACGAATTGATCGTTGATAATTTGTGTTTAGATATCGAGAGGCAAGGAAATGTCAACTTGTTTTTTGACGACTTAAATTTAACCAACACGAATTATTTCTTAAGAATTGTCCATTGCCAATCTGACTGGAAACCATCTATCTTAAATGAGATAGAATATTTAGTTGATTTCAATGATATCCCCATTCGATATCCAGAAGCCTCCATGGGTACCAAAATGCCCTACAAACAGTATAAGATTTCTTTACCCAAAGTCAAAATAAGTGGTAATTACATCGCGATGATCTATGCCAATCGAAATAAACGTGACACGGTATTAACCAAAAGATTTTCTATTTATCAAAATGAAATCAATATAGGCGCCAAAATAAGTTTCGCCAAATCAAACCAATTGCGTTCCACGCATCAATTCATCGACTTGAACTTAGGATATCCATCCAATTATTTAATAAACTCAGATGAAAATTTGAAAATTGAAGTCCGTAAAAATAATCAACCTAAAAACGTTGTGCCTAAGATTCCGAAGCCCATGGTTCAGGCCATTGAGCGAAGAATGACGTATCAATTTTATAATCAGGAAAATGCGATTCCAGGAGGCAATGAATTTAGATTAATTGACCTAAGAAGTACACAGCAACGGTTAAATTTCGTGGGTCAAATCAACACTTTGGATCGATATTTTGAAATTTCAATCATACCGGAACAAGCACAAGGAAATTATTCATATGTTCAACGACCTGATTTCAATGGGGCTTTCGTGGTTGCCAACTATGAAAATCCAACTAATCCGCTTCAAGCAGATTATGTTTGGTGTACCTTTATTTTAAAGTCCAGAAAATTTGAAGATGAAAAAATATATGTCAATGGAGCGTTCAATTCCTATGAATTAAACAAGGTAAACCAGCTCCAATATGATGATGCAAAAGGTGCTTACCTAGGAAGAGTTTTGTTAAAGCAGGGAATATATAATTATCAATTTGTTAGTAGCAATCCCCTAAATAATAATTTAGAGGGAAATCATTCAGAAACTGAAAATTATTATGAAGTTTTAGTGTATTTCAGAAAGCCAGGAGAACGATTTGATTCATTCATTGGCTATCAAAAAATACAGTTTCCGCTTTAAACGTTGAATCTAAAATGCATGATATCACCATCATGTACTACATAATCTTTCCCCTCCACATTTAATTTCCCCGCCTCTTTACAAGCAGCTTCACTTTTATAGGTTTGATAATCAGCCATTTTAATGACTTCAGCCCGAATAAATCCACGCTCAAAATCGGTATGAATGACACCCGCAGCTTGAGGAGCTTTCCAGCCTTTTTGAATCGTCCAAGCCCTAACTTCTTGTACTCCGGCGGTAAAATAAGTAATCAGATTAAGTAACGAATAGGAACTTTTAATCAATTTACTTAAACCCGATTCTTCAAGTCCATATTCACTAAGAAACATAGCCCTTTCATCTAAATCTTCGATTT
>CANIYB010000208.1 GCA_947471105.1 Cytophagaceae bacterium | reverse complement strand
CGGTGGAACGCATTACAAAATTTGATATTTTCAATTTACAATATCGCCTTCCAAGAACATGGTTGCAGGTTCCTTATGATTTAGCGAATCGCTTAAGTCGCAATTCTTTATCAAATCAAAATAACTCATTAGTCAATTCCATTCAGGTGGATGATTATTTTTTATCAAAGGATCCTGAAAATTCACTTGATTTCTTTTACATCGGGATCAAATAATTCATGGAATTTATCGATTCAAATATTGAAGCGTATTCTCAATCATTTTCAGATCCTGAAAGCGCTTTATTAAAAGAATTGAATCGTGAAACACATGCATTGATTTTACAACCTAGAATGCTTTCAGGGCATTTGCAAGGCCGATTTTTATCTTTAATTTCTAAAATTTTACAGCCAAAACTCATTCTTGAAATAGGTACCTATACAGGTTATTCAGCTTTGTGTTTGGCAGAAGGATTGGACGAAAAAGGCCAATTGATCACCATTGACATTAATGAAGAATTGGAGACATTTGCCCGTTCGTTTTTTACCCGCTCTCCTTATGCTTCCCAAATCGATTATCGAATTGCAGATGCAAAAGATGAAATAAATAAAATTGATGGGCCGATTGATCTTGTTTTTATAGACGCCGACAAAAGAAATTATGCAGCCTATTTTGATATGGTAATTGATAAGGTGCGTATGGGTGGGCTCATTATCGTCGATAATGTGTTGTGGAGCGGCAAAATCATCGATTCATCTGCGCAGGATAAATCAACGGTTGCCTTGCGGAATTTCAATCAAAAATGCCTGGATGACGACCGCGTAGAAAAAACACTTCTTCCTCTTCGGGACGGATTATTGATTCTCAGGAAAAAATAATTAAGGGATTAACTTTATTTTTTGGCCAATTTTCAAGCTGGGATTTTTACCCAAATTATTCCATTTAATCAAATCTTCAATAGAGATCGAGTAGGTCTTCGAAATTCTAAATAGCGTTTCTCCCGCTTGCACGGTATGTATGGTGTGCTTAATTTCAGAGGCATTGGAGGTTTCCACTTGTAGGTCGACTTCCGGTTTTTCGGCCACTTTATTTTTGCTTTCTACCTTCACGACCTCAGATTCTGATTTTATACTGATCTCCCTAGAATCTGCGGGTGCTATGATAAAACTATTTCCTTTTTCGCTCGTGGTGATGTTGCGCGCCGGCTCTTCTTCCTTCGTTTTTTCTAAAATAACAATGTTATTCTCTTTTTTGGGCGCATTTTTTGCCTTTTTATCTAACTGTTGGGATATAACTTCCAACATAGGAACCAGGCGCTTCACTTTTACTTTTTGACCTAACATGATCATCGTCTTCATGTCAAATCCATTCAATTTAAGAAGCTCAGGTAATTTCATTTCATACTTACTAGCGATTGACGAAAGTGTTTCTCCTGAAATGACGGTATGGGAACGGGTTTCAATTTGATCCGACATGATCGCCGCATTTTTTGATTTCTTGCTCGGACTTGGCTGATAGAGTTTACTGGAATCCACGGAAGCCGTTAATATTTGAGTTTCTATGGGTTCAATAAAAGGCTTATTGGGACTAGAAACAAAGGTTTTTATATTGCTTGGATGGTAAAGTGTATACATTTTGTCATTGGGTATCCAATCCTTTAAAATCCACGCATTGTGTTTTTTCAAATCGTCGTATGATAATTGAAGTGAATCCGATAACTCATATAAATTTCTTCCCCCCGTCAATTGCAAGGTGACCATGCTATTTTCTAACTCGATGTTGGGTTCATTTTGTAATTTATCTTCCCAGAAATGTTTGTAGGCTAAGAATCGAATCAAATACCAATCCGTCGATGAGTCGACTTCTATTTCTGTTTTTCCTTTCCAATCTTGCGCGTAATTTGTCTTTTTTAACGTCCCTAGGCCCATTCTGTAGGAAAGTAAAGTGCTTAACCAATTATCCAATACTCCGTTATTTCGGGTAAAATAATTGACCGCTCCCTTCGTTGACTCAATGATATGCCTTCTTTCGTCTATTTGCTTGTCCACCTTCATTCCTACGTCGATGGCCGTCTCAAGTTTAAATTGCCAATAACCTACAGCTGCAGAAGTGGAAACGGCATTGGGATTTAAATTACTCTCTTGAACACATAAATATTTGAATTCATCCGGTACGTTTCCCTCTTTCAAAATGGGTTCAATCAAAGGGAAATAAAGCCGCATTTTAGCTAATAAAGCAGTTGAGTAGCGTTTATTGGCCCCCAACATATTAAATTCTTTATCAAAAATGGGTTTGGCGGAAGCGTGAATAATCACCTTAACATTCCCAATGGATATCGTGTCTGGTAAATCCTTAAATGCATTTGCATAAAAAGAAATCGAAATAAGCAGCAAGAAAAGTGGGATGATCCTATTCAAATTCTTCAGGATATTGTGTTTGCAAAATTACCAAAATTATCTAATTAAACGGCAATGACCCGATTTTATTGCCCCTAGATATTTCTTACCTTTGGGAAATAAAATAAGAATTGAATGATTTTAATTAACGATACAGTCATTAGTGAGGATGTGGCAGATGAATTTTTTGTCTGTGATTTAGCTAAATGTAAGGGTGCTTGTTGTGTAGAAGGAGATATGGGGGCGCCTTTGGAAGAAGAAGAATTAGCTATTTTAGATCGAATTCAGGAAGACATAAAGCCATTTTTATCGGCCGATGGTCTTGCGGAAATTGCCAAACAAGGGACTTACATCAAAGAAGACGATGGAGATTTTTCCACTCCCATCATTGCCGGTCGGGAATGTGTATACGCACTTTATGATGATAAGGGACATTTGAAATGTGGGATAGAACAGGCTTATTTTGCTGGCAAGACTGATTTCAGAAAACCTATTTCTTGCCATTTATATCCGATTCGCATTCAGAAATTAGCGGAATACCAAGCCTTAAATTATGATCGGTGGACGATCTGTTCCGACGCCTGTTCCCATGGAAAAGAATTGGGCGTTCCCATTTATAAGTTTTTAAAAGATCCTTTGATTCGTAAATTTGGAACTTCTTGGTATGCTGAATTGGAAAAGGAAATTGACGAACGAAAGCTCGATTAAATGAAAAATCAGAATGCCTTTGATGATATTTATGCCTTGGTGAAATTGATTCCCTATGGTCGAGTAAGTTCCTATGGGGCTATAGCTGCATATTTAGGGATGAAAGGAGGTGCTAGAATGGTGGGTTGGGCCATGAACGCTTCCCATACGGATCCTGAAATTCCGGCTCATCGGGTGGTCAATCGCAATGGCGTTTTAACGGGAAAGAATTTTTTTGGTGAGGGTGTGATGCAAGATCGCTTGGAATCAGAGGGTCTTGTGATTCAGGAGGATCAAATCATTGATTTCCCAAAGGTATTTTGGGATCCTATGATTGAACTGCTTTAATCAATTTTATATAGAAATTTCTTTCCGCCCAATCCATTCATCTGTCTTTTAATTTGGGATGTTCTTCTGTTGATGTAATTAGAAGGATTCTCAATCGAGAACCGAATGGGACTTGGGAGACAAGCTGCGAGTCTAGCGGCCTCTGTCGTGCTGGCCTCTTCGGCCGAGTGATTGTAAAAACGCCTGCTGGCTGATTCGACGCCAAAAGTCATTTTACCTGTTTCAGCCACATTTAAATACACTTCCATGATGCGTTTCTTCCCCCAAACTAGCTCAATCATCAATGTAAAATAGACCTCTAATCCTTTTCGAATATAGCTTCTATCTTGCCATAAAAATACATTTTTAGCCACTTGCTGGCTTATTGTGCTAGCCCCTTTGATTTTTTTACCTTTCATGTTGGATTGAACTGCGCCCCACATCGACTTAAAATCAAAGCCATAATGATCAGGGAACAATTGGTCTTCAGAGGCTAAAATCGCTAATGGGTAATTTTTAGAAATTTGAGAATATGGCGTCCATTGGCTATGAATCTGGCTTGGTTTTCCTTCCGACATCGCGTCGATCTTCCGGCTGGCCATGGTAGGCGTAAAATAAACAGGTACGAATTTTAATAAGACAATGGCAAAAACCGTAGACAGCCATACATAAAATAGATAAAGCCCTAGTTTTCTAAAAAAATAACCAAAACTCCATTTTTGATTTTTCTTGCGCGGGTTGTCGGTCACATTGTCAAATTTAGATGACCCCGTTTTTGATTTAAAATCCTTTTTAAAATTGACTCTTTTAGCCATGAGCTATTAAAAATTATTAAGTTTAAATTTACGACTAAAAAATAATCAAACAATAAAAAGGTCAGCCGCTAATTTATCAGCCATCAATGCTCCTGTTTCAGTCAAAATTAAGTAACCCTTAGATACATGAGCCCAATCGTTATTTTGCCAATTTTTGAATAAATCATCAGGGGCCTGAACTTTTAATTGGCTAAATGCCTGTTCGATTTTTGAACATTCAATTCCCCATTTAGTTCTCAATCGGGTCATGATGTATTCATTTATTTTATTCGCCTCTGTTAACATTTCAATTTCCGCAGGGATCGATCGCTCGTTAATTGCCTTCATATAAACGCCATTTTTAGCCACATTCCATTGCCTAGAATTTTGGTTAAAGCTATGTGCTGATGGACCAATTCCCAAATAGGATTCCTGATTCCAGTAGCTTGTATTATGTTTCG
>CANIYB010000207.1 GCA_947471105.1 Cytophagaceae bacterium | reverse complement strand
TGGTCCGAGAAGGAAATCGGGCTGCGGCACTTGAGATTTTTAAAGGCAGTTTTGGGAAGCCGCTGGGTAAGACGAATCAAGTCAAAACACCTACCTTGATTTTATGGGGTGAATTTGATCATGTCATCGATGTTGGTAATGCCGACCGATTTAACCAAGATATTCCAGGAAGTAAGAAGGTGATTTTTCCTAAGGTAGGGCATGTTCCTATGGAAGAAATACCTGGAAAAATCGCGGATGAATTAGTACACTTTGTAGGTGCGCTGAAATAATTCCCTTTAATTTTTGGTTTAATGTAGGCCTCCAACCTCTCAATTATTGGATTTTGGGTGGGTAATAAATGCCCTTTTTTTCGAATTCTTGAAGGGTTTCGGCCAACTTAAATTTGCTTACTTGTTCGGCCGTAAAGCCCAATCCACCTTTGTTTGAATTAAATTCCATATAGGATTGTGTGAGCCGATGCTTATTTGCGATGACCTCAGGGATGTAAGTAAATGCTGAAAATCCCCAATAGAAAATAGAGACAAATAAAAGGGTATATGTTGTACGGGTGGCATTTATTTTTTGGACGGCCAACAAAATCGTAAACAGTAACGCCAAAGCCGCATAAATCCGATAATTTCCAATTAGGTAAACATAATCTCCAAAAACAGCTCTTAACACGCTAATCATTAGGGCATTGGTCAAACAAAATAAAATACCACTTAGGATAAATAAGTCCTTTGAGTTCATAAGCATTCCTTTTTTCCAAAGGATTATTTTCGTTGAAATAGGCCCCTTGCCAAATTCATATAAAAAGTTAGCCCAGATTAAGACGATGCCAAAGCCAAAAATACCTGTGGTATAAAGTCTTAATGGGATGGATTCTTCTTTGAAAAAGTCCATAAATCCACCTAGAAAAATGAAAAAACCAAAGAAACTTTTTAGCGGATTTTCTACAAAAAATTGGAATGCATAGGCATGGTAATTCATGCTTGGATACTTTAAGAAAAATAGGAATATTAGGCCAATTAACACAATAAGCCAGATGAATAATTCTTTCCAACGGTATTGTAGAAATAATAAAAATGCACCAATAGGGATAAAAAATAAGCCATCAGAATTAGATAAGGCAGCTAATAAAGTACAAAAAACGGCTGCAAAAAAGTATTTGTTTTTAGCTAATAAGTAAGTTGACATTAATCCAAACCCAATAACTGAATTGTGCTGAACGGCGGCTATCATCCAATAACTCGATAAAGTATATTGAAAGCTAAGGTAGATAAAGATCAAACTAGCCATACTAATCCAACGGTTTTCCTTTGGCAGTACTTGGGATACAAAATAAAATAAGGGAATCAGGTAAAGATGCGATTCCCAAATCATCCATTGGATGTTAAATTGGCCCAATACATAATAATTAAACAAGACTAGCAATTTTAAAATGACCACTCGGTGCTCATTATTAGGCGCCCAAATTAAATCAAATCGTCGGGTTAAATCTTCGGTGGCCAACCAGTTTTTCAAGGTCATAGGTCCCACTTCAAAATCATCTAACCAGGGAGCATTGATTGAAAATAGAGATAGACTTGCAAAGAAAAGCAAGATTGGGATGGAGGCTAATGAAATAAAATAAATATTTTTTTTCAGCATAATCGCAAAAATACAAGTCTAAAATTAACCAAATAAATTTAGATTCATTCTCGCCTTTTCTCTCGACGGTCTTTCTTCAAACATTTTTGCGCTTCTTGAGTTCTTTCATAAATCCTATGATGTAATAATTCAACATCATATTTAACACTTTGATAGACAAGATGATATTAATTTGTCTATTCTAATGGTTATTTTTTTCATTTTTTTATACCTATGTGTTAAGAACATGTAATTTTGATGAATGCGAAACTTACTTCATTTAAATAAACTAATCCTACTACTCTTGCTTTTGTCCTTGAAGCTTCATGCTCACGAAGGAGGGCATTTTTCTGAAGGAGAGTTTTTAAAAGTTTGGCATTTTAAAAATGGTCAAACTGTCTCAGGTAATTTCCTTTATTCAACCACAAAAGAAATAATTTTAGAGCAAAATGGAGGTAATTTAGTTAAAATCCCTATCGCAATTTTGGCCAAAAATGACCTTAAGTTGGCCTTATTCAAAATAAAAAAATACACACAAATTCATCAGAATTACCCTCAAAGAAATAATATAGGCAATCAAATTCCATTTTTTGAAATGCTAGATATGGTGTCTTTAGGGTATTTTTTAATTTTCCTTTTGATCATCTTGTTGCTCAGTCAAAGACTTAAAATACAGATGTATTTTCTGCAATTGCAACGAGTAGCTTTATATAGCTTTTGCTTAGTGATCTTCATTCTGGCTTGTAAAACTTCCTCTGATGTTACGCCAGCAAGCTCGACTAGTACAACCACGGGTGGAACGACCACTCCCAGTACCTCGATCACCAAAACGAGCACATCCTTTATTGATTCTGCCTTCACGCCTTATAAATCTGCTTCATTGGCGACCAACTGGGACGATACCTATTTTTATGTTTCCTCAAATGGAATTCCAGCACATAATATGATGGTGGGGATAACGAGTTGGCAACAACAGGTACCTATTTCTCAGCCCTATACCGGAACAAATCATTGGTCTATTCCCTTAGCGCCTGTGTATGCCGCTACTCCGGTCAGTACAAAAACAAATTTCATGAAGGGGGCTGTCGCACTTGCGGTCAACGGAGTTCCCATTTTTAATGCCTTAAATAACCGGGGGGAAGATTCCTTTTTGATTGGCGAATTAGATCAATGGGGTGGCCATTGTGGAAAAGGCGATGACTACCATTACCATGCCGCACCGCTTCATTTATCGGCGACTTCTGGTCTAAAACCCATTGCTTTTGCTTTAGATGGTTTTGCGGTCTATGGAGCAAAAGAACCCGATGGTTCAACCATGAAAACATTGGATGAATCTCATGGCCATGTCGGGTCAAATAATGTTTATCACTATCATGGAACAAACGATTATCCCTATGTGGTTGGCTCGATGAAAGGGAAGGTGAATTTGGATCCTTCCACGCCGGCACCTGAAAATCAAATTATTCCTCAGGCATTTTCAAATCCATTAAGGCCTGCATTAACGCCTTTGAATGGTGCTTCCATCACCGCATTTTCTGCACCTACGGCGAGTAGTTATTTGTTGACCTACAAAATAGGAACCAAAACAGGAAGCGTGCAATATAGTTGGACTACGGCCAACCTATATACTTTCACTTTTACGGATGTGGATGGAAAACAAACGAATGCGACTTACCAAAGAAAATGATTCTAATATTTCCATGAGCATAAAATTTTATACTTGCCAAACTCCAAATCGATCAAAATAAATATGATTCACCGCCTAAAAGAAAATTATTTCATTTGCCTAATAGCTTTAGGTATTTTGGCTGCTTGTAGTAAAGCAGAAACCATTACTCCAGCAACTACGGGCACAACGCCTTCAACGACAACGCCTACAACCCCCACCACGAATTCCACGTACAATGATTTGTGGATTCCGCCAACCTTGACAGGTACAACTTTTAACTTAACCTTAGATAAGGCGACCAAGCAGTTTTTGCCTGGTACGATCACCAATACCTACGGATATAATGGAGCTAATTTTTGGGGTCCTACGCTCATCATGAACAAAGGAGATCAAGTCCAAATAAATGTTAAAAACAACCTTTCTGAAACGACAACAAGTCATTGGCATGGGTTTCATATCCCCGCCGAAATGGATGGTGGTCCGCATCAAACAGTAGCTGCAGGGACTACTTGGAGTCCTACTTTTAAGGTCATGAATAATGCGTCTACCTATTGGTATCATCCTCATTTACATGAACTTACCGCCAAACAAGTTTCTTATGGAGCTGGAGGTTTTATCATTGTAAAGGATCCTGAAGAGGCAGCCTTAAAATTACCTAGGACTTACGGAACAGATGATATTCCTCTGATGCTGACCAGCAGGAGGTTTACAACAGGTAATGTCATTGATTACAGTGGTGCTTATGGGGACTACCAATTGACCAATGGCATCATGAATTCCCAAGTAACTTTGCCCAAACAAGTCGTTCGATTCAGAATTTTAAATGCCGAAATTGAACGCGGGTATAATCTTGGCTTTAGTGATAATCGAACTTTTTATATCATTAGCAACGATGGTGGGTTGTTGGATACCCCCGTTCCTGTGACTCGAGTTAAACTTGTTGTGGGTGAAAGAATTGAAATTTTAGTCGACCTAAGCAAGGATACCCAAGGTTCCAGCCTGGATTTCAAGGCCTATAATGCCAACCAAGGATTTGGTTTTGGTGGGAGTGAACCGGCCCAGCAAGGTGAATTTGGGAGCCTTTTAAACAATAAAGATTTTAACTTATTGCACATTAATGTAGGGGCAGCCACTTCCTCAGCGATCACGACTTTGCCAAGCACCTTAGTGAAAAACACGTATTGGACCGCCGCAGATGCCACCAATAGTAGGACGATTACAGTGACGGGGGGCCAACCCAATGGCCCCGCATTTACTTTTGACAATAAGGCCTACGACCATTTAGTATTTAATCAAACGATTAAATTGAACGCCATAGAAAAATGGACGATTGTCAACAACAATGTGTTTGGACATGCATTCCATATTCATGATATCCAGTTTAAAATATT
>CANIYB010000206.1 GCA_947471105.1 Cytophagaceae bacterium | reverse complement strand
TCCCTTGTCTTGATATTAAAGAAGGTAGAACCGTGAAGGGGACTAATTTTGTCGACTTGCGTGATGCTGGGGATCCCGTAGAACTAGGTGCATTTTATGCGGAAAACGGGGCGGATGAATTGGTTTTTTTGGATATCACGGCGACGATTGACAATCGAAAAACACTGGTGGAATTAGTGAAGCAGGTAGCCCGACAAGTGAACATTCCGTTTACCGTAGGCGGCGGAATAGGATCTATTGAGGACGTGTCGGCCTTATTAAATGCAGGTGCGGATAAAGTTTCCATTAATTCCTCTGCGGTTCGCCGACCGGGATTAATTGACGAATTAGCGTTACAATTTGGCTCACAATGCATCATTGTGGCGATAGATACTCGGTTTGTGGATGGGGTCGATTGGGTGCACACACACGGAGGAAGAAATATAACACCTATTAAAACCATCGAATGGGCGAAGGAGGTCGAGCAAAGAGGTGCAGGAGAAATTCTGTTAACCTCCATGGACACGGATGGAACAAAAGCGGGATTTGCCAATACATTAACCGCTGAAATATCTTCAAACGCATCCATTCCCATCATCGCCTCAGGTGGTGCGGGAACGATGGAAGATTTTTACGACGTATTTACCTTGGGAAAAGCAGATGCAGGATTAGCTGCTAGCATCTTTCACTTTAAAGAGATTGAAATTAATGCCTTAAAGAATTATTTGGCCAAAAAAGGAATTCCCATGCGGATTTAATAAATTCACAGATTATTAACGTTATGAACCAACAACCTGATTTTTCTAAGGGCCTCATTCCAGCCATCATTCAAGATGTCAAAACACAAAAAGTGTTGATGCTAGGCTACATGAATGAAGAGGCTTATCTTAAAACGATCGCAGAAAAAAGGGTGACTTTTTTTTCCCGATCAAAAAATCGCTTGTGGACTAAGGGGGAAACCTCTGAAAATTATTTAGAGGTTGTCAATCTCCTAGTAGATTGTGATCAAGACACGATTTTAATTCAAGCAAATCCGGAGGGGCCGACCTGCCACACGGGAGCGGATACCTGTTTCAACGAGTCCAATCAAGATAATGCGGCATGGTTAGATTACCTAAAGCATGTCATTCGGTCTAGGAAAAATGAGACCGCTGAGAAATCATATACGGCCTCCTTGTTCCAAAAAGGCACACATAAAATTGCCCAAAAAGTGGGTGAAGAGGCCGTTGAATTAGTGATAGAAGCCTTAATGAAGAATGACGATTTGTTCAAAGGTGAGGCCGCTGATTTACTATTTCACCTATTAGTCTTGTTAGAAGACCGAGGCATCGGCTTGGAAGAAGTCATTAAATTGCTACAAGAAAGACATCAAAAATAATATGATCGGATTCGTTATACGCTACATCGTTATCGCCATCGTAGTCATGGTCATCCCAAGATATCTCAAAGGAATCTCGGTGGATGGATTTACGGTAGCGCTTTGGGTAGCCTTGGCGATGGGATTTTTGAATTCATTTGTCAAGCCCGTTCTTAAAATAATCAGTTTCCCGATCACATTTATCACCTTAGGTTTGTTCTCCTTGGTCATCAATGTGGGACTTGTGTACTTAGTCGCACATTACATCACAGGATTTCATGTGACAGGATTTATCGCACCGCTCATTTTTAGTTTTATCCTTGGAATCACGAATAGCTTGGTTGGCCTATTCACGAAATAGATCCAATCAATCCGGCAAACCATTTTGAAAGGTGATTTCAGTCGCTAAGCCAATGGCTGAAAAACGGAAAGCCATGGTTTTTGCTTGAGAAGGATTGGTGATTTTAGCACAATGTTCACCGCTTTCTAGAAAATAAATATAATATTCTTGATTTCGATCGGCCAATTGCTGAATGTCTGGTTTGCCCAAAATATCTTCCACATCGTTAGAGCTGACCCCTTTCCAAGTCATTTTATTAGACTTTAACCAAGCAATTTGTTGTACCCGATCGCCTTTGCAACCACCGCGATCCTTTTTAAATAATGCCACATTTAGGCCATTTAAATCCGGTTTGTGAGTACAAGAAGCTAATAAGAAAATAATAAAAAAAAAGATAAATGCGGCTTTCATAAATATTTTGTAGAATACAAAAGTAAAGAATTGTACGTAAATTGGGTCATCATTTCGATTATATGAACATTCTAATTTGCCCAGACAAGTTTAAAGATTCCCTGACGGCCCAACAAGTTTGCGAGGCTTTGGAAATTGGCATAAAAAAGCGAAGACCCAAATCCGTAATTCAGTTGATGCCTTTAGCCGACGGAGGAGAAGGTACATTAGAAGTCATCAAAACCATACATGGTGGTGAATGGATTCAAAAAAAGGTCAATGATCCTTTGTTTAGACCCATTGAGGCCAACTACCTATGGCTGGCTGATCAAAAAATAGCCTACATCGAAATGTCAAGAGCCTCTGGCATAGAACTTTTAAAAATCAAAGAAAGAAATCCGTATTTAACGAGCACTTTTGGAACGGGAGAACTCATTCTAGACGCCATCGAAAAAGGAGCCATTGAAATCATTTTAACGATTGGCGGATCGGCGACCAATGATGCGGGAATCGGAATGGCGGCGGCTTTAGGATTCAAATTTTTAAACAATGACAAAGAAGAACTAAAGGCGATCGGCGAAAGTTTACCTCTCATCCACTCCATTGTTCCAAGCCCATTCATACAAAAAATCCAAGGCGTAAAGTTTAAAGTAATCACCGACGTGCAAAATCCATTAGCCGGAAAAGAAGGTGCCGCCCATGTTTTTGCCAAACAAAAAGGAGCCAATTCGGAAATGATTAAATATTTAGACAAAGGTCTAATTAATATCCAGAAACTTATTGGCAAAACAGAAAAAGGGATCATTGGCGAGATGAAAGGGGCTGGTGCTGCTGGCGGCTTGGGTGCGGGAGCCATCTATTTCCTACAGGCTGAAATCGCGATGGGAGCGGAATGGTTATTAACTAAAATTCACTTTGACCGAGCAGTAAAAAAGGCTGATTACGTCATTACAGGAGAAGGAAAAATAGATGGACAAACCTGGGGAGGCAAATTGATTTCACAAGTAATTGCTCGGTGCGATAAACAATTCAAGCAAGCCATTCTAGTTTGTGGAGTTTTTGAGGATCCGGAAAAACTGCCGATATTTTTTGATTCGAAGGAGGTTTACTCAGTTTTATCTAAAGCGAAAAACCCGAAAGATTCCATGGCAAATGCAGCCATTTATTTAGAACAATTGGGAGAAGAAATAGCCCTAAAATATCTATAAAGCGGCTAATTTTCGGCCCGCTTCTTCCAGCATGGCATCATCTTTGGCAAAACAAAATCGTAATATCTTATCCTCAGGAGGGGTTTCATAAAAAACGGAAACGGGGATGGAAGCTACTTTTAATTCTTTGGTATATCGGTCGGCTAGGTCAACATCCTTTTCATCAGATATCTCACTATAATCTAAACATTGAAAAAAGCTTCCGTGGCTTGGTAAAATTTTCCAGCGGGAATTCACGAAAAAACTGGCAAATAAATCGCGCTTTTTTTGATAAAAAGAACTTAATGGAAGGTAATTATTGGGATCTTTCAAGTATTCAGCTAGTGCATATTGCAAAGGAGTGGCACTCGAAAAGGTAACCCACTGATGCAATTTTCGAAATTCAGCCGTTAGAAAGGGAGGCGCTAGGCAATAGCCCATTTTCCAACCCGTTACATGAAAAGTTTTGCCAAAAGAGCCACAAACAAAACTTCTTTTTCTCAATTCGGGATGTAGCAAAACACTGGCATGCGAAGCGCCGTCAAAAACAATATGCTCGTATACTTCGTCTGAAACAATTAAAATTTGGGTTCCTTTAATGACATTGGCAAAAGCATCTAAATCCGATGGATCCCAGATCGAGCCCGTTGGATTATGTGGTGAATTAACCATAATCGCCTTCGTTTTAGGCGTAATATGGCGAGCTAATTCATCCCAATCGATCCTATAACCATTGGATGCCTTTAATGAAATATGAATAGGGATTCCGCCGGCTAATCGGACAATGGGATCATACGCATCATAGGAAGGATCAAACATAATGACCTCGTCACCCGGAAAAACACCGCAATGAATCGATGCAAAAATAGCCTCCGTAGCCCCAGAGACGACAGTCACTTCAGTATTAGCGTCGAGCGAAATACCGTAAAATGATTCCGTTTTAGCCGCAATACTGCTTTTTAGGACTGGAACGCCGGCCATGGGCGCATATTGATTATGTCCTTTAGCATAAAATTTAACCAAATCCTGTAATCCCTCAGAGCAATCGAAACTCGGAAAGCCCTGAGCCAAATTTAAAGCCCCTTCATCTGAAGCCATTTGAGACATTTTGGTAAATATGGTTGTTGCAACAAAAGGTTGCTTAGATGGAAATGTGATCATGCTGCTAATTTATACAGGGTTCGCCATCATACCAAACTTGCTGGATTATGAGGTCATCTGAAAAATGGATGAAACAAGCTCGTTTCCCCACCTCAATGCTGCCTAAATCTTGGTCTAGGTTTGCCACGTGGGCCGGGTAAATGGTAGCCATTCGAATCGCTTCTTCCAAAGGAATATTTGCTTTTTCAACGCAATTTTGAATGGCTTGTTGCATCGTTAAACTAGACCCTGACAATGTACCCGCATCATTGGTAAATCGGCCATTTGTC
>CANIYB010000205.1 GCA_947471105.1 Cytophagaceae bacterium | reverse complement strand
TTTAGATAATTGTCGGAGGCATGTCGAAGCTGAATTTTCTCAAGTAATCGGCCCAGAAAAATTAGAAAATTTAAAAGACATATTGTACATCATGGTGAGTCATTATGAGAACCAACCCATCATGGACTTCATGAATGAATCCATTGCCAAAACAAAGATTTAGTCAAAAAACCGCTCATGGAAATTAACCAAAAACAATTCATGGGTGGAACGAGTAATCGCCGTATAAAGCCAACGAATATATTCCGCGTCTATTTGTTCCTCTTTTAAATATCCTTGGTCTACAAAAACAGCGCCCCACTGACCACCTTGCGACTTGTGACACGTTAATGCATAGGCAAATTTTACTTGCAATGCATTCAAATAGGGGTCACTTTTGATGGCCTCCGTTCGCTCTTTCTTTTTGGTGATGTGGGCATAATCGTTGCAAACGGAATCATACAATTTTTTGTTCCCCTCTTTTCCCAAGGCTGATTCGGACGAGTGTAAGGTGTCTAATAGGATTTTTGCTTCAACTTCCGGATGTTCCTCATAATCACAAAGCCTTAGAGACACTTGTAAAAATCGGAAACCGTGCATTTCTTCTTCCTTTTTGATTTTCATCACTTCCACAAAATCACCATTCGCTAAAAATCCAGCGGGGGAGTCTTCGTCCAACCAATGGTAATTATTGCGCACAATCATGAGTAAATCGCCACTCGAAATTTCATCTTCTTGATATAAAATGGTTCGCCTAACAAATTGATTATACATCACGGCGCTTTTATTAGATCGCGTTAACAGAATGGTATTTTCTTTACCGAATTTCCGAAAAGCATAGTGCATGCCATCTTCCATTTTTTCACCGGTCATTCGAAAGAAATCCTTGAAAGAAGCGGTGTTAAACTTTATTTGAGTTGATTTTTCGTTTAATAATAGGCGTAAGGCTGTGGCATTATATAGAATCCCCGATTGCGAATCTTGGCGCATCACATCGATTAATTCATGCTCCATAACTTCCATGTGAAATTCTTGGCTAATGTAATCTTTTGACAAGGCTGGAGAAAGCGATTTCCCGACGGGAGGAAGTTGGGCCGTGTCACCCACAAAAATGAGTTTATTCCCATTATGTCCATTTTCAGGATTGGTAAATACGTATTCAATTAAATCGGTCAATAGGCTATTGAAACCAAACTCGGCTTCATCTGTAATCATAGAGGCCTCATCTACAATGAATACTGTGTTTGTGGCATAATTATTCATTCGCTGAAAAGTGAGCGTCCCAGAACTTGGATTACTAACTTGGCGATAGATCTTTTTATGAATCGTACTGGCTTTTTTCTTTGAATAATTGGCCATTACCTTCGCCGCCCTACCCGTAGGAGCAATTAATTGAGTCTTATATTCAAATGAACCTAGCACTTTAATTAAGGTCGATATAACCGTTGTCTTTCCAGTTCCCGCATACCCTTTAATGATAAAAGTTAAGGGAGCCCATTCATCTTGATTCAAGATAAATCCACTTAATTTTTCAAATAGTTGGACTTGGGAGGGTGTGGGCTCAAAAGGAAATTTTTGATGCAATAAAAAAGAAGGACTTTTGCTTGAGCTCATTTTGTTGGATTAAACGAATTTACAAAATAGCGGCTGAAACCGAAAGTGATTTAGCTAAACTCAATTCTCTAAAAACGTTAATCAAGCAAATATGGGAGTAGCTGGATAATTCATTTAAAAAAATATCAGTTTCCTGAATTTTTTTTTCGTCAATTAACCGAGTACGTGTGGTGCCCCAATGCAAGGGATTTTTCGGCGTATACCAAATTCCATTTTTAAAGAAAGCGAGGTTGGCTATGGTACAATCTTGAATTTTCCCATCTAACTCAAATATCACTTCGTCTACTTCGTTGTTCTCGGCAAGGGTTTGTGCAAAATAGGTTCGATCCGCCCATTTAAAACCGTAGTCGAATTCGCCGGAATTTACGATTTTCAAAGAGGCTATTTTTTTCTCTTGATAAGGTATAAATTCAATGGACTTTATTTGCTCTTCGTAAATAATGCGTATTCTATAAATGCCGATGGAGGGTACATTTTGTTTGGATAATGTATCGCTTAAGTCAAAGGGTACCCGATCTGGATAAATAGATTCAAACGTATCGTTAACCCTTTTTTGGTGATAAGGCAAATTTTTCAAAAGGCCATTTTCAATACATATCGTTTCTAAAAATGAAAACATGTTAAAAGGGTAGATAAACTTTTTGAATTAATTCTTGATATTCTTTTTTAGCGTCTGAGAAAACCGTAATTCCCCCACCACTTTTATAGGTCATTTTGTTTTCCGATGTTTCAATATACCTAATCATAACGCCAGAATCAAATAAATGTCCGTCGAACAGTCCCATGATTCCTGTGTAAAAACCTCTTGGGTAATCCTCCACTTCGTCTATAATCTTTAAAGTGGAGCTTTTGGGGGCACCAGAGATTGATCCAGCGGGCAATAATTGAGTTAATATTTTTCCGAAATGTCCCTTAAATTCATCTAATAGTTCTCCAGAGATTAAGGATGACATTTGCCATAAATCTCCTTCATGGGTTTTGACCTGGTCGACAAACTTATACTTTTCCACTTGGATAGGGAAGGCCACTTGGCTTAAGTCATTTCGGATAAGGTCTACAATGGTCGCATGTTCTGCTTGCTCTTTGACATCATTAATCAAATTTTCGGGGCTTGAATGATTCGCCATGGCCAAAGTCCCCTTCATAGGGAATGATTTTATTTTATTATCCTCAATTTGAATAAAACATTCGGGTGAAAAAACAGTAAAGAATTGAGGCACCAATAGTTTATATCGCGCTTGTGCAATCGCATAAATTTCCTCAATACTCAAATTGGTCTCAATTTGAGTAGGTGCGGTAAGATTGATTAAAAAGGAATCGCCACGTTGAATGGCTCTTTGTACTTGATTGAATTTATCAAAATAGCTTGCTTCTGAAATGGGGGTTTTATTGAATATAGGTTTGCTTTCAGATTTTATGGCAATTTTATTTGATCCTATTTCATATTTAATCCCTAATGCTTGTGCTTCGTTGGGAGTACCGATCCAACCCGATTCAGCTTTATAATCCACGAAAAACAGGAATGGATTTTTACTTTTTCCCAATTCATCCATGGTAGAGCAAACCTGCTCAAATGACATCCATGGGATCGCTGAATTCATGTTTATAAATAAGTTAAAGCCAATTTTAAAGCAGCCTTAATTCCGCTCGGGTTTTGCCCACCTGCTGTGGCTAGAAATGCTTGGCCTCCTCCACCGCCTTGAACTTCTTTGGCTAGTTCGCGGATGATGGTACCTGCATTTAATGATTTCTTTTCTGTCAATTCTTTAGAAATGGCGAGAACTAAACTGGCTTTTCCGTCAATTTCTGCCGCTAAAAAGCAAAACATTGAATTGCTTTCAGATTGTAATTCAAAGGCTAAATTTTTCAAAGCATCGGCCGTAGGAATTTCTACTTGCTGAATGATATAATCAACACCATCCTTGTTTTGAATTTGAGACTTTAATGATTGCCTTACATCGCCGACTTCCTTATTCTGATAAGCAGAGATCGATTTTTGAAGGCTTGTGTTTTGTTCGATCAATTGGCCAACGGCCTTAACTAAGTCTTTTGGGGACTTAAGCAATTGGTCTATTTCATCTAAAATTTGTTCTTGTGTACTGAGTAATTCATAGGCCTTTTTGGATGTGATCGCTTCTATTCGGCGAACTCCTGTGGCCACTGAGCTTTCTGAAATAATCTTAAATAAACCGATTTCGCCTGTTGACGGCACATGTGTGCCTCCACAAAGTTCCACTGAAAAGTTTTTATCAAAGGTGATCACACGAACAAAATCCCCGTATTTTTCACCAAATAACGCCATGGCTCCCTTATCTTTTGCTTGGGCAATGGGTACATTTCTTTCTTCTAGCAGAGGGATATTTTCAGCAATTTTAGCATTCACGATGGATTCGATTTGCTTGATTTCCTCATCACTTACTTTTTGGAAATGTGAAAAATCGAATCTTAGTATTTCTTCATTCACCAAACTTCCTTTTTGGCCCACATGCTTTCCTAAAATGCCCTGAAGCGCAGCTTGCAATAAGTGTGTTGAACTATGATTTTGAGTAATAACTCTACGTCGGCTGACATTTATTTCTGCCGACAATTCTTCATTGATCAATGGCTCGATACCCGAATCCGTGACGATGTGAACAATTAAATCATTCTCTTTTTTGGTATCTAGGACTTGAATTTTCTTCCCGGAAGAAAAATGCAAATAACCTGTGTCACCTACTTGGCCTCCTGATTCAGCGTAAAAAGGGGTGATTTCTAGGACTACTTTATATTGTACACCCGATTTGTTTTGAGTTTTTTGATACTTTAAAATGCGTGTATTGATTTTTGTTTCATCATAGCCCACAAATGATACTTCATCTCCATCATGTACAAATACCCAATCTTCTGCACTGGCACCCGCATCTTTCCTTGATCTCAACTTCTGCGCTTGGAGTGCCTGATTATACCCAGACTCATCGATGTCCATGCCATTTTCACGCGCAATCAGAGCCGTCAAATCAATCGGGAATCCATAGGTGTCATTTAATTCAAAAACTTCTTCACCACTTAAAACTTCAATTTTATTGGATTGCGCTTTTTCCATCAGATTATCTAATCGGATCAGCCCTGAGGA
>CANIYB010000204.1 GCA_947471105.1 Cytophagaceae bacterium | reverse complement strand
CTGCTTTCTCAATTCCCTTTTTAAGGTCCATTGGATTTGCTCCAGCTGCCACATTCTTTGATCCAATGGTATATATTGATTGGGCTAGAACAGTTGCAGTAGTTGTACCATCTCCTGCTTGATCTGCAGTTTTAGATGCAACTTCTTTAACTAATTGAGCTCCCATGTTCTCAACAGCATCTTCTAATTCAATTTCTTTTGCTACAGTTACCCCATCTTTTGTGATTTGAGGTGAACCAAATTTCTTGTCAATAATAACGTTACGACCTTTAGGTCCTAATGTAACTTTAACAGCATTAGCAAGGGTATCAACCCCTCTTTTCATTTTTTCGCGAGCTTCGCTGTCAAAAAATAATTCCTTAGCCATGTGATTAATTCTTTATTTGTGATTTTTAAATATTATGATTTATAAAACTGCAAAAATGTCTGATTCTCGCATAATTAAATAATCTTTTCCCTCAATTGTGATTTCAGTTCCAGAGTATTTGCCATACAATACATCATCACCTACCTTAACAGTAATAGGCTCATCTTTTTTTCCATTCCCAACTGCCACTACGATACCTTTTTGTGGTTTTTCTTTTGCGGTATCTGGAATGATTATTCCAAATGCAGTTTTCTCTTCAGCTGCAGCCGGTTCAACAATAACCCTGTCTGCTAAGGGCTTAATAGTTAACTTTGACATGTTTTATGAATTTAGGTTTTTAAACGTATTTTAAACTCTTCTATAAAAGAATTTCGGCATCACTTATCAACATGCATGCCATTGAATTATTACTGAAAATTTGTCAGTACTATTTCGTCATTGGTTTAGGTGCAGGGGCTGTAGGAATCGTTTTTCCAGCGGCCTTCTCTACATTAACCGATTGAACAGAATCCGGAGAATTGGAGGAAATTGTAAAATTTGTTAATAAAACCAATACTAAAATGGTTATTGAGAAGCCCCAAGTTAATTGTTCAACTAAATCACCCGTCTTTTGTACACCAAACATTTGGGTAGCACCAGTGGGATTAAATTCACCATTAATGCCTCCACCTTTTGGATTTTGAACCAAAATAAGTACGATTAACAATGCTGAGAAGATGACGATAAGGGAAATTAATAAAGTAAACATATCTATTTAATTATTTATTTTTAAAGCTATTTCTGAAATTCGAGATGCAAAGTAAAGCCTTTTTTCAGGTTTAGCCAAACTTAATTTTTCATATACTTTAATTGCTAAATCATATTTGCCTTGTTTTTCTAATATGATCGCATAAGATTCTGTCGTTGGCGCTTGGTAGGTAACTTCCGAAAAGTCTACTCCTTCATCTAATTCGTTATCTGAAGGACTCTTTTTAATTTTAGTTATCGTCGGCATTTTCAATAAAAAATCTTCAATTAATTGGGCCTGAACGCTATTTGTTATTTCTGTATCAATATTGAATTCAATTGGATTATCCATTTCCGATTCAATATCATGAATCGATTTAAAGTAATTTAATCGGGAATTCGATTTTAGTGCAATTTTTCTTTGTTGCCTCACATTGTTTTTTTCATTCCAATGCAACAAATAAAAAAATGGATATCTTTCTTTATCTAGAGTGAAAATATCTAACTCAGCACGATTTGTTCGATCAAATCGATGTAGTAAAAACCATAATTTTTGGGCTTTTTCTAAATTCATTACCAATCGCCTGCTATTTTATTGAAAAGATCTAAAATAATTTGGTCAACTAATTTTGGGATAAGATTTTTCTCTACCTGTGTTAACGTTTGATTTTGAGGAAAATCTTGGTAAAAACTAAATTCTTGGTCAAAGTTCTTCGTTTCATCTAATCGGTTCACCAATGAAAATTGTATTCTTAAAGTTAATCTGTTTAACCCAGCTTTGTCATCTGACGTAGGAGCTTGTGGGGTCATCTCATATCCTGTTATTGTACCTTCAAGAAGTAAATCAGGGTTTTGATTAATGATTTTTAGAGTCGTGTTTCGTTGAAAATACTCTTTTACTTTTTCATTAATGGTTAATCCCAAGTTTGTGGGACCTCCAGCAGTCTCCATTCGGATGTTATTAATTTGTATCGTTTTTAAATCTTGTGATAAACTCGCTCCTTTAAAGCTGTAACAGGAGCTAAGGAATAGAGAACCGATCAAACAGATGAAAAATTTATTATACATTATCTTCAAGGTCATATTGTTTAATTTTTCGATATAATGTTCTTTCAGAAATGCCTAAATCCTTCGCTGCATATTTACGTTTATTCTTATTTTTCTTTAATGCTCTAATAATGATTTCTTTTTCTTGCTTTTCTAATGACAGCGTTACATCTGAGGAACTAATTATTTCTTCATATTGAGCTTCCTCTGGTTCCGAAATTAAACTGTCAGAATTGATATTTATATTCGTTGGATTTTCGCTTTGGTGTGTTGGCAAGGCTTTATTCCTTAGGTTGTCTTCTGCATTTTCTTTAATATCTTCAAAAATGGACATGTTTTCTGATAGAATGTCATATGCATTTGAATTTCCACTTTCAATCAGTTTAAGCAAAATCTTTTTTAATTCAGTGACATCTTTTTTAAGATCAAAAAGGATTTTATACAGAATTTCTCTCTCATTGATCCCTTCTGGGTTTTGAAAGTATTCTCCCTTAACGACGGATGAATTTAATTTCGGTTCATTAAAGTCTAAATAGTATTGTAACCTTTCTTCGTCTACAATACGGTCGCCAATTTCTAAAACAGATATTTGTTCAGCTAAGTTTTTTAATTGACGTATGTTACCCGGAAAACGTTGTTTCTGAAGTAAATTTTTAGCTTCATTCGTGAGTGATATTGGTTTAACCCGATGAGACTCAGAAAAATCTGTAGTAAATTTTCTAAATAGTAATTCAATATCTCCACCTCTTTCTCTCAATGGGGGTACATAAATAGGAACCGTACTTAATCGATAAAACAAATCTTCTCTGAATTTTCCTTTTTCAATGGCATTTTGAAGATTTAGGTTGGTGGCCGCCACAACGCGCGTATTTGTTCTTTGAACTTTTGAAGACCCCACTCGAAGAAATTCTCCATTTTCTAGTACACGAAGCAATCTAGCTTGCGTGCCTAATGGCATTTCAGCTATCTCATCTAAAAAAATTGTGCCTCCATCTGTTACTTCAAAATATCCTTTTCTAGCTTCTATTGCTCCCGTAAATGATCCTTTTTCGTGGCCAAATAATTCTGAATCTATGGTCCCTTCTGGGATAGCTCCGCAGTTGACCGCAATAAACTGACCATGTTTTCTTTTAGATAAGGAATGTATTATTTTGGAAAAAGACTCTTTACCTGACCCGCTTTCTCCAGTAATTAACACCGTCATATCGGTAGGAGCCACTTGTTCAGCGATGGATATGGCATGAATCAACAATGGAGAATTTCCAATGATTCCAAAACGGGCTTTTATACTAGCTAAATGACTATTTTCCATTTTGTTAAGATTCTAGTTGGCCAATTAAAGTTCCTGTAGTACAATGTGTAATTCTGACATCGACATATTCTCCTTTTTGTTCTTTTACTTTTTTAAATACAACAATTTTTCCCGAATCACATTTTCCATAATGATGTGCATTTGATTTTTTGGAGTCACCTTCGACTAAAACATGTTGTAGGGTTCCAACCATTAAGTTGTTTTTAATTCCTGAGTGTAATCGCTGTTTGGCAATAATTTCAGCTAATCTCCTTTGTTTAACGGATTCCTCAATATCATCCTTGTATTTTTTTTCAGCAGGTGTTCCAGGTCTTTCTGAATAGGTAAACATGTAGCCAAAATCATATACCACTTCATCCATAAGACTTAAAGTGTCCTGATGATCTACTTCATTTTCTGTACAAAATCCAGCAATCATATCATGTGATATACCACAATCAGGACCTAAAATAGTACGTATTGATTTAATTCTGTCCAAATACCATTCTCTGGTATAGGTTCGATTCATTAGTTTTAATATTCGATTACTTCCACTTTGAGCTGGTAAATGTATGTTTTTGCAAATGTTGGGATACCTCGACATAACCAATAATACTTCGTCAGTAATATCTTTTGGGTGTGATGTTGAGAATCTAACTCTTAATAAAGGATTTATTAAGGCAACTTGTTCTAAGAGGCTTGCGAAATTTACGACATCAGAATTTTCTTCGGATGTATATTTATAAGAGTCTACATTTTGACCCAATAAAGTTACTTCTCTGTACCCTTGATTAAAAAGTGTTTTGCATTCATTTAGAATTGAGGCAGTATCTCTAGATCTTTCTCTACCTCGGGTGAAAGGAACGACACAAAATGAACACATATTATCGCATCCACGCATAATACTGACAAATGCCGTTACGCCATTGGAATGCAATCTTACGGGTTCGATATCCCCATACGTCTCTTCTTTGGATAAGAAAACGTTAATGGCTTTTTCCTCAAATTCTAATTTTGAAAGTAAATTTGGAATATCTCGATATGAATCGGGTCCTGCTACTAGATCTACTAGCTTTTCTTCTTCGATTAATTTTATCTTTAATCTTTCGGCCATGCAACCTAATATCCCAATGGTTAATGAAGGATTTTTCTTTTTCAGTTCGGTAAAACCCTTTAACCTATTTCTAATTTTCAATTCGGCATTATCGCGAATGGCGCATGTATTTAATAATATGGTATCTGCCTCGTTGATATTTGAAGTGGTGCCATACCCATGATTAATTAATATCGAT
>CANIYB010000203.1 GCA_947471105.1 Cytophagaceae bacterium | reverse complement strand
GAAAAACTACATGAGGCCAATATAGGAGTCATTTTAGACTGGGTTCCCTCCCACTTTCCGGGAGATGACCATGGCCTTCGGAATTTTGACGGAACCTGTTTATTCGAACATCCTGATCCTAAAAAGGGCTATCATCCCGACTGGAAATCGTATGTGTTCGATTATGGAAAAAATGAAGTTCGAAGCTTTTTACTTTCCAATGCCGCTTTTTGGCTTGATCGCTACCACATCGATGGCCTTCGCGTAGATGCCGTGGCCTCCATGCTCTACTTAGATTATTCTCGAAATGAAGGGGAATGGGAACCTAATGCCCTAGGCGGAAACCATAACCTAGATTCCATTTCATTTCTTCAGGATCTTAACTCGCATGTATTTGCCGAATTTCCCGACATACAAATGATTGCCGAGGAATCCACCAGCTATCCAGGAGTCACCAAACCTGTGCACCACGGAGGTCTCGGTTTTAGCCAAAAATGGATGATGGGTTGGATGAATGATTCACTCAGGTTTTTCCAAAAAGATCCCATTTATCGCCAACACCACCTAAATGAATTAACCTTTTCATTAATCTACGCCTTTGCCGAAAACTTTTGCCTCCCCCTTTCACACGATGAAGTGGTTTATGGAAAAGGGGCTTTGCTACAAAAAATGCCAGGTGATGATTGGCAGAAATTCGCCAACCTCCGTTTGCTTTTCAGCGAACAATTTATGCACCCTGGCACGAAATTAATCTTTCAAGGAGGTGAATTTGGGCAAATCAATGAATGGAATCACGATCAAAGTATCGATTGGCATCTAAGCGATTTACCAGCACACCAAGGCATTCAAAATACCGTCAAAGCGCTGAATAAACTGTACAAAGAAGAACCCGCTTTACATAGAAAACAATTTGACTATGATGGTTTTGAATGGATCGAAGGAAATGATCAATCAAATACGGTCATCAGTTTTCTACGAAAGGGAGATACCGCAAAGCAACAAATCATCGTCATCCTTAACCTAACGCCTATTCCAAGAGAAAACTATCGAATCGGAGTGCCACTACCCGGAGTTTGGAAAGTGATTTTCAATTCAGATCAAGACGTGTATGGCGGTAGCGATTATCCAATTTCTGGCGCGGTCATGACCGAAGAAATCAATTGGCAAGGAAAAGCATTCTCCATTTCCATCAACCTACCTCCCCTTTCCGCCGTTGTATTAAAGGCCTAAAACAATAAAGACTCAGAAAAATTCCGAGCCTTTATTCAATCCGCCTAAGTAGTATTTTTGTAACCTTTCGGTTTTTACATCAATTTTGTACACAAAAATAGTAAATATTTCATATTTTAAAATACAATTAGCATATATTTTAAATTTATAGTCCTTTTCCAAGAACATCTTCCATATCCGACAATTCAACCTCAAGGGCTTTGGTGGAAATCGTGATTTCCCACGCACTCAACCCTAAAGCAATACTCATTCCCAACAAACCCAAACCAAAAAACCAGCGTGCAATTAACTGCTCATTCATGAACAATAAAAACATGCATATCACGCTTAAGATCAAACTGACAATAGCTATAATCTGCATGTATTGAATCAAAGACATTCGCAATCGTAAATTTTGAATCTGTTTTAAAATAGATTCAGCAGGATTCTGTTGAAACTTTTCATGCAAGCCTCGGATTAAAGAGGCCATCGACATGAAGCGATTTGTAAAGGCAATCATCAACAATGAAACTGTTGAAAACAATAATGCTGGGGTTCCTATGCCTAATTCCATAATTTATTTTATCCAATACTGATCTAAATACTGACTCATTTCTTCTTTGATTTTTTTCGCTTCTCTCGCCGCGGAAACCGACGTGTCATCTCCTGCATAGATAATGCCCCTAGAGGAATTGACTAATAAACCCACACTCGAATTCATGGCATTTTTAGCCACATCCTCCAAACTTCCCCCCTGAGCTCCAACCCCAGGAACTAAAAAAAAATGATCCGGAGCTATCTGGCGAACATGCTTTAAATATTCTGTTCGCGTGGCCCCAATCACAAACATTAATTGGTCCGCCCCACCCCATTCCATCGCCTTACGCATCACATGCTCATAAAGCGGTATATTATTTTCATCTCGGAGCAATTGAAAATCTTGACTTCCTTGATTTGAAGTTAAAGCCAATAAAATCACCCACTTATCTTCAAAGCTTAAAAAAGGAGTCACCGAATCTTCTCCCATATAGGGCGCTACGGTAATGGAATCAAAATTAAAGCCACTCGACGCAGGTTCAAAAAATGTTTGCGCATACTTTAACGCCGTATTTCCAATATCCCCACGCTTCGCATCGGCTATCGTAAAAACATGTTGAGGAATATAATCCATGGTCTTTTGCAAACTTTCCCATCCCCTAGGCCCCAAAGCCTCATAAAAGGCAATATTGGGTTTATAAGCTACCGCATATTTTTCAGTGGCGTCAATCACCGCTTTGTTGAAAGCAAAAATGGGATCTGATTCTTTTTGGAAAATTGATGGAATTAATCGAGGATCCGAATCTAAGCCTACGCATAAAAAAGACCCCTTTGATTCGATTTGTTGAACTAATTGAATTGAATTCATGTCGTTTTGAAAAGAAGGCTTTGTATTAATGCCTAAATATCAATAATTTTGACACAAATAAAGGTCTTTCCTAAGCAAAATCAAACAAAGGTTGGCCAAAATTACCTGATTCTATGCAATTTATTAAACACCAACTCCCTGGAGTAATTGAATGCGTTCCAACGAAGTTTTTTGACGAAAGAGGACATTTTTATGAGTCCTACAACCAAAATTTATTTTCGGCCAACGGAATTTCAGAAAATTTTGTTCAAGATAATTACTCCTTTTCGATCGCTGGTGTTGTTCGCGGGTTACATTTTCAAAAAGATCCCCATGCACAAGGTAAATTAGTTCGTTGCATGACGGGAAAAGTAATCGATGTGATTGTGGATCTACGCAAAAGCTCGCCGACCTTCGGTCAGCATGAAAAATACGAATTAGATGCAGATAAGGGCAATATGCTTTATGTTCCTCCTGGATTTGCACACGGATTTATCGCCTTAGAAGAGACGATATTTGTCTATAAATGTACAGATTTTTGGAATAAAGGGGCGGAGTCAGGCATTCGTTGGAATGACCCTAATTTAGCCATTGATTGGACCCATGAAAACCCGATTATCTCAGATAAAGACCAATTGTTACCTCTATTTGATTTAAACGAGACAATATTTAATTAATAATTGCTCAGAAAATTTTAATACCTTTGCAGCAATGACTCGCAAGCTGATTTTATCAAGCCCATTGTTGGAAATAACCATCTCAAGGTTATGCCAAGAGCTCATTGAAAATCAAATAGACGGAACGGAGACTGTTATCTTAGGTTTACAACCTAGAGGCATCTTTTTTGCAGAAAGGATCGCGGCTGAATTAAGCAAGCATTTAGAAAATCCTCCAGCATTAGGGAAAATAGACGCGACTTTCTACCGGGATGACTTCAGAAGAGGAGATCCCTTATCACCCAACTCAACCGAAATACCCTTTTTAGTCGAAAATAAACGCGTTATTTTAGTCGATGATGTACTTGCAACTGGCCGCATGGTCCGGGCGGCCATGGATGCATTAAATGCATTTGGCCGTCCCGCAAAAGTAGAACTTTGCGTGCTAATCGATCGAATATATAGCCGAGATTTACCCATTCACCCTGATTATGTAGGAAAAAGTGTCAATACGTTGACCACCGAAAAAGTATTAGTGGAATGGACTGAACAAGGACATGAAGCAGATAAAATTTGGTTAATTACCCAATAGAGAAATATGTTAACATCGCCACACTTATTAGGAATTAAAGATTTAGATGCCGAATCCATTGACCTAATTGTTAAAACGGCCAAGGAGTTCAAAGAGGTTCTGAACAGACCGATTAAAAAAGTTCCTTCCCTGCGTGATGTGACGATTGCCAATGTATTTTTCGAAAACTCGACACGCACGCGATTATCTTTTGAGCTAGCCGAAAAACGATTATCAGCCGATACCATCAATTTCTCAGCTTCTGGATCTTCCGTAAAAAAAGGCGA
This sequence comes from Cytophagaceae bacterium, assembly GCA_947471105.1. Taxonomy (GTDB): domain Bacteria; phylum Bacteroidota; class Bacteroidia; order Cytophagales; family Spirosomataceae; genus Aquirufa. Next base: position 637 of record CANIYB010000203.1, on the reverse strand, counting down.
AACCTTATTAGATACGGTCAATAACATTCTAGCAATGAAGGTGGACATGATTGTTATGCGACATGCCAGCCCAGGAGCCCCACATTATCTGGCCAAACACATTAAAGCGAATATCATCAATGCCGGTGACGGTACGCATGAGCATCCCACACAAGCACTTTTAGATACCTATTCCCTTCGAGAAAAATTAGGCGATTTAGCAGGTAAAAAAATAGCGATCATAGGAGACATTCTACACTCCCGAGTGGCACTTTCTAATATTTATGCCCTTAAAAAACAAGGCGCGGAAGTCCGACTTTGTGGCCCCAGCACGCTTATTCCGAAACATATTCAATCCTTAGGTGTGGAAGTTTCACATGATGTCAAAAGTACCTTAGCCTGGTGCGATGCGGCGAATGTGTTGAGGATACAATTGGAACGCCAACAAATTAAATACTTCCCAAGCTTGCGTGAATACGCTCAATCGTTCGGAATCAATCGGAAAATGTTGGATGAACTTCCCAAAGAAATTATATTAATGCACCCTGGGCCGATCAACCGTGGCGTGGAATTAAGCTCTGATGCGGCCGATTCCCCCCATTCCATCATCTTAGACCAAGTAGAAAACGGAGTGGCTATTCGGATGGCAGTGCTCTAT
>CANIYB010000202.1 GCA_947471105.1 Cytophagaceae bacterium | reverse complement strand
GCATGTTGCAAGCTGACCAGGTTGGTGGCTTATCGCCGAATCAAATCAAAGTGCTCAATACGGCGCAAATCGGCGCTATGTATGCAAGCCAAATAGGCGCCATGACAACTCCTCAAGTTGGAGTACTGAGTTCACAACAGATCCGTGCTATGCAGCCGGAGCAACTCCAGGCCTTGAATCCTGCGAAGATTGGTAGCTTGAGTACCGCGGCGCTTGTTGGTATCGCGACCCAGAATATTCAATTTTTGGGTGCTGATCAACTACGCGGCATGGGTTCTGCGCAAATTGCGTCGCTGAGTATTTCGCAGGTGCAAAATTTTACGGCCGACCAAGTTGGCGCCTTCCAATCCAACCAAATTTCTGGCCTTAATGCGAATAGTTTGACGGTCTTCTCCCAAGACCAATTACGTGCATTGGACACAGCATCTATTCGTAGCTTGGCAACCGCTCCCCTCAGTACTCTTTCCCCAATCCAGGTCGGCATGTTGCAAGCTAGCCAGGTCGGCAGCCTATCGCCGAATCAAATTAAAGTGATGAATAGCGCGCAAATTGGCGCAATGAATTCCAGCCAACTGAACGCCATGACTTTCCTACAAGTTGGCGCGCTAAGTTCACAACAAATTGCTGCGCTGCGAACCGATCAACTCGCATCTTTTGACACACCTATGCTTGAAGCATTCAGTACTGCCGCCATTGCCTCATTGACGGCTGGTAAGCTGGAATCATTAACCAGCAACGTGGCAGGCGGTATAGGTTCTTTGACAGCATACCAGGTGGCCGCGATTGCGCCCAGCGTTGTTGCGAATCTGAGCGTAGATGCCATTGCGGATCTCAACGCGACGCGATTAGAAGCACTAACGACGCTACAGGTCAAAGCAATCACGGCAGACCAAATTGTTGCGCTGAGCAAAATTGACCTACTTAACACCGAACAGACGGCTGCACTCAATGCAGTTGCGGTCAGCGCATTGACTACGGATCAAATTGGTAATCTCAGCATCAATCAGGTGCAGGCCCTGACTACCGCGCAATTCATGGCCTTGAATACAGCGCAAATCACCGCATTTACCGATGAACAGCTTCAGTCTATCGATACCAGCGATATCGCCGCGCTGACATCTTTGCAGATTGGAGCTCTTACTACAGAAGAGGTCGGGCAGTTGCGTACTGACCAGGTTCAGGCCATTAAGGCCACTGCCATTGATGCGTTGAAGATATCCGGTTTGACTAACGATGGTATCTCCGCAATGAGTACGGCGGATGTTGCAGCGTTAAGCGCGGATCAGGTCAACAGTTTGGCAGCCAACACCAGAATTCAAGCGCTGCGTGTTTCGCAATTTCAGCAAATTACCTCTAGAGTTATTGCGGCGATGACACCACAGACGATCGCCGCGCTGAGTTCTGAACAAGTCAATAGCTTGACCATTAGTCAATTAGTAGCCGTTTCGACGGGTGCGATTTCCTCCTTGGCAGTAGAAAGTCTCAGTGCCCAGAGCACTTTGAATTTAACGCCAGCGCAAACTTATGCCTTCAGTTCAGTCCAGGTTGCTTCCCTCAGTACAACCCAGATTGCGGCTTTTACGACGGCACAGATCGGTGCATTGAATGCTGAAAGCAGCCCCGGTTTGAGTTCGGCCCACATGGCAGTGATGAGTACGTCGCAACTCAATGCCTTTACCGCTGCAGCGTTTAGTCAAATTACAACGACAGCTATCGAAAAATTGATGGTTACGCAAATTTCCAGCTTAGGCAACACCCAGGTTGCAGCAATCAGTGGCCCTCAAGTGCGAAAGTTTACAGAGCTCCAATTACAAGCCTTCAAGGTGCCATTGGCTTTTAACAGTGACGTGATGGGAATCAGTGGACTAGCAGTTGACCAGATGCGGGCGCTCACGAATGAGCAAATTCGAGCGTTAGCGCCCAGCCAAGTCAAGGCTTTGGGTACCAAGGTCGAACACTTGCGCTTAGACCAAACTAAGGCGCTGACTACTGCAGGCATTGCGGCGATGGCAACCGATCAAGCCGTTAAATTGACGCCGACACAACTGGTGGTGATGACGACATCGCAAATTCAGGCATTCGCTACCGCCTCTGTTGCCGCGCTTACAGCACTGCAATTGGGCGCAATGGACAAGGATCGGCTTATCGCATTGACTGCCGTACAAGTAAAAGCACTCACGAAGGCCCAGCTCGATGGTTTGAATACCTACCAGATGCAGTCCATTGAAGCCGGGGATATTGTGGGCTTGGCCATCACATCGGATGACGGTAGCGGCCAACTTTCGGCGCAACAACTTGGGCGTATGACAACCGCACAAATCGCTGTGCTCACCACAGCCCAGTTCCAAAGTTTGACCGGCAACCATTTGCAAGCCTTGCAAGCGGACCAGATAAAAGTCCTGTCAGTAGATGATGTAAAGCTTTTTTCTTCTGCGCAAATCCGAGTGTTGTCTAAAGTTCAGCTTAACGCGATGACGACGACGCAAATCCAGGCGATCAACCCACGCGTAGTGGCGGAAATTGAGGTTGAAAAAGTGCGATTGCTGGACGCAGCGCAGTTCAAAAGTTTCACAACGGAGCAGATCAGCTTGTTAGGCACAGGTTCAGAGGTAGTACGCGCGGATGGTCATTCACCCGTGATTGAGACATTGATGATGGATCAAGTTGTCGGTATGACATCGGATACCCTCAATGCATTTGCTCCATTTGCAGGCCTATCCTTCACAACCGCCCAGTTCCAGGCCCTCCAGCCAATTCAGATTACGAATTTGAATCCAAAGTTTGTCGGGGGTATTGAACCGGATACGTTCAAACAATTAGTGTCTACCCAGGTCCAGGCACTTTCAGTGACGCAAATTCCTAGTCTGACGCCCGCTCAAATCGCGGCGTTTACCAAGGTTTCCGAATCGCTAGCGAATCAAGACGTCCTAAAAGTAATTCAATGGAATGCGCTGGATGTCACGCAATTGCAGAGTATTGATACTGATTACATCAGTGCGATGACTGTTCCAACACTTGCCCAAATTAACAATACGCGACTAGCCATGTTCAGCACAAGCCAAGTGGCAGCGCTAACGACGCAGCAAATCGTGGGGCTTACACCCCAGGGCGGTTTGCAAAAGTCGCAGATATCTGCATTCGATAACATGCAGATTGCTGCATTGACGTCAGACCAAGTTCCCGCATTGCAAACTCAGCAACTCGATGGTCTCAATAAGATTCAATTGCAGTCCATTGACCGTACGATACTTCCTCTAAAACAGAGCCAGTATGATTTCTTGAAGACTAAATGGACTGTTCAGGATTTGACTTCTATAGGTATCATGCCTCCTCCTGCTTGAGCGCCCGAGACTGCTTAGGCAAAGTTGGGGTAGCAGGCAGGCTGCAAATGGCTAAAACTCGCTTTACAAATCAAGCTTCTATCGGTAGCTCGGGTTGGCGTGCGCTGGGAGCCTTGGCCTTAGCTTTTTTGAGTGCTTGCGAGGAATCCCCACAAGAGCGCTGTGTCAAGTCTCGGCTGAAGGTCTGGGATGCGCACTCCGAAAAAACACCTTGGCGCATCTCGGAGGCAACGGGCCAAACCCGCAGCGATTTTGAAGCCAAGGCGCACGGATGGTGCGCGCAGGAGACTGCGTCGCAGTAAGTCGATTGCAGCCCACACGATGCTTCAAAGCAAGCGCCGCTTGACTTTCTTATCCCAGTGACGCACCAGAATCTGCTTGTCACCCTCAAAAGCCTCTAGCCTGCCGGTGATGCGGAAATGCGTGGCGCTGGCGGTCATGGTGCTGTAGGTTTCGGTGCGCGTGACCCAATCGCCGCACGCGGTTTCCATGCTCCAGTGGCATTCCTGGCGGGCCGATAAAGGGTCGTGGGGCAAGATGCTGTAGCGCTCGCGTCCGCGTCCCCAAGTCGTCAGGCCATGTTCCAGGTTGGTCACGCGGCCAAAGTCGTCTTCAATCACCATGCGCCGCTCGCCGGTGGCCTGGTCAATCGTCACTTCCCGTTTGTTCCAGGGCGCGTCCAGCGTTTTTAGACGCACTGCGGGAGCCGCCTGGGCGGGTTCGAAATGCGGCGCTTTTTCGCCACGCACTTTGGCCCGTACTGGCAAGTCCAGGTGGCTGGCGCCGGTATGCACCGTCAGCGTCACGGGGCTTGGTGCAGGCCAGATCAGCGGCCAGTAGCTGGTAGATAGCGACACCCGCAGCGTGTGCCCTTTGGGGATGCGGTAGGCCACATCGTCTAACTGAATTTTCACGGTATAGACCTTGCCCGGCTCCAGCGCCTGCGGGTGCTCGTGGCTGGCTTGCCCGTGCAAATGCGTGAGGTTGGCCACTGCATAAGTCAATCGCGACACCGCGCCATCAGGCCAGATGCTGTTGAGCCGCACCGCCACATGCGCAACCGGCTGGTCCACGCTGAATTTCAGGGTCAGCACCGGCGCGCCCACCATATCGATGTCCTGGGCCAAGGGCGCACCGTCAAAGCACAGCGAGCCCGAATCGTCCTGCCGCTGGTCGCCGGGAAACTCCGGGCCCAGCCAAATAATGCAGTACTCGCCGCTGTCCGCGCCGGTGTGTTGGGGCGAGCTGATGGCCTGCTTGCGTACGGTGCTGCGTTCTGCACCCAGGCCATCGGCGTTGAGGTGCAAGCGCTGTCCGTTGTGCTTGGCGTTGGGCCAGACCGCATCGCTGACCCAGCGCCCGTCAATGCGGCTGATGCTGGCGCCGGGCCGCTGCACTTCCATGATGTAAGTGCGAAACGCCGGGTCTTGCTC
>CANIYB010000201.1 GCA_947471105.1 Cytophagaceae bacterium | reverse complement strand
GTGTAAAATTTATAAATTATCCTGTGTTTTTTGACTCATGACCGCTACTTTCTCCACTAAATCTTTTTTGTAAAGATCAAGCTTTTCAGACAAGGACTCATTTGAAATGGCCAGCATTTGAACGGCTAATATTCCAGCATTTTTAGAGGCATTAAGCGCAACCGTAGCGACAGGCACTCCATTAGGCATTTGCAAAATAGATAAAATAGAATCCCACCCATCGATCGAATTAGACGACTTCACGGGAACACCAATGACCGGTAAAATGGTCGCAGATGCAATCATTCCAGGCAAATGAGCCGCACCACCAGCACCGGCAATAATCACTTGGATTCCTCGAGATCTTGCATCTTGTGCATAGGTCAACATTTTAACCGGGGTACGGTGAGCTGAGACAATATCCACTTCAAATGGGATTCCAAACTCCTTACATACATCAATCGCGTCTTGCATCACTGGCAAATCCGAACTGCTACCCATGATAATTCCTACCATATTTATTTACTATTTAACTTATTACACGAATCAAATTTCTAACTTTCTCTGCCTTTTCCTCAATTTCTAATCTTGAATCTCCCAAAATAGTTACATGTCCCATCTTCCTAAATGGCTTCGTTATTTTCTTCCCATATAAGAAAGGATGAACCCCCGGAATAGACAAAATCTCCTGCAATCCTTCATATTTAACCGGTCCCGTATATCCATCTTCGCCCAATAAATTCAACATCCCCGAAAAGCATTTCGAACTTGTTTTTCCTAAACTAAGCCCAGAAATCGCACGTAAATGCTGTTCATATTGTGAAGTTTCATTGGCCCGAATCGTATGATGTCCGGAATTATGGGGCCTTGGTGCTATTTCATTAATTAAAATTTCTCCTTCTGGCGTTAAAAACATTTCAACCGCCAATACACCCACCATCCCTAATTTTGCGATTAAATCGATGGCAATTTTCGATGCCTTTGTTTCAATTTCCTTAGAAATATCCGCCGGTGAAACAAGGAATTCCACAAGATTATGGACAGGATGAAACACCATTTCGACCGCTGGGAATGCAGCGATTTCACCTTTCGCATTTCGAGCGACTATCACCGCTAATTCTTTCGAGAAATTAACTGCTTTTTCTAAAAGTCCAGGTTCCTTAAAACCTAAAGAAATATCGGACTCGTTCTGTATCAACTGCACCCCGCGTCCATCATATCCCCCTTTACCCAATTTATGAAAAGCAGGTAAAAATGAAAGATGATTTCGAATTTCTTCAGCAGAATCAACCAGTATGAAATCGGCCGTTGGGAAACCGTGCTCTTGAAAAAATTGCTTTTGCAAGCGCTTATCTTGAATCATTTTCAAAATATGCGGTTGGGGATACACTAATTTTCCTTCATTCTCCAAGCGCTCCAAGGCATCCACATTTACGTGTTCAATTTCGATACTAATCACATCATGTGGCTGACCAAACAAATAAACCGTATTAAAATCTTGTAGGGAACCCTGAACAAATTGCTTAGCCATCAGATGACAGGGGGCCTTCGCGTCAGGATCTAAACATGAAATTTCAAAATCCAAATCAATCGCCGCCTGTAAAAGCATACGACCTAGCTGGCCACCTCCCAATAAACCTATTTTTGGCAATGCTTCAGACATAATTTGAATTAGAATGGGTAAAATTACGGCTTTTGTTTTACCTTTGGAAATTATTTAGTCTTCTAAAAAATATATTTGATTTATACGTTATCAATAAATGACAAAAAGAACTCTAGTACTTATCGGATTTTTAGCCTTAGCCGTAGCCAGCAGATTATTTATTTTAGGAGGAACTAATTGGGTGAATTTCTCGCCTATCGCCTCAATGGCATTATTTGCTGGAATCTATTTTAATCAAAAAATCCAAGCCATTTCATGGACCATTTTAGCTGTTTGGCTATCCAATTTACTCTTAAATAATTTCTTGTATACGGAATACTATCCTAGCTTTTCTTTCGGATTTGATGGAGTTCACATGGGTATTTTTGCGCTTATCACCTTATTAGGTAGTAAACTAAATCAGCAAAAAATCACCGCTTTGAATTTTATAAGTACCAATTTAGCTTCGGGAATCGGCTTTTTTCTATTGTCCAACTTCGCAGTTTGGCTTTCAAGCGATATCACGTATGCCAAATCCCTTCAAGGCTTATTCACTTGTTATGCGGCTGGAATTCCATTTCTGAAAAACACATTAGCGAGTCAATTTATATTTTCGGCCATTTTCTTAGGTTCTTTCGAATACCTAAAAAATCGAATTCCTGCACTGAATTAATTCAAGTTATTCATCACGATTCCGTCGCGCATGACAAATTTAACTTTGCTCATGGACTGAATTGTTTCTACAGGATTACCTTCTACGGCAATAATATCGGCTGATTTACCCACTTCGATCGTACCCAAATTTTGAGATTGGCCTAATAAATCCGCAGCATTTAACGTGGCGCTTTGAATGGCTTCCAAAACAGGCATGCCCGCTTCTTGCATCAACTCAAATTCACGTGCATTTTTTCCATGACCAAAAACTCCTGCATCTGTCCCAAAAGCTATTTTAACTCCTGCTTTATAGGCTTTACCAAAGGTTGATTGGATAATTGGCCCAATTTCCAATGCTTTCTTTTTAACCATTTCTGGATAATAATTGGGTATTAAAGCTGAATCCGCTACCGATCGGCCAGCAATGACCGTAGGCACAAAATAAGTTCCCCTCTCTTTCATCAAATTCATCACCTCAGCGGTCATAAACGTTCCATGTTCGATCGAATTAACCCCACCCAAAACGGCTCTTTTCATTCCTTCGGCTCCATGTGCATGTGCCGCAACCTTAAACCCATAATCTTTAGCCGTCTTAACAATTGCCCGAACTTCCTCTTCGGTGAACTGGGCACCCATCCCATCTTTCGCATAACTTAAAACTCCACCCGTCGCCGTAATTTTAATTAAATCAGAACCTTCTTTATATCGCTGACGAACTGCCTTAGCCGCATCGTCGACCCCGTTCACCACTCCATCTTCGGGACCTAAATCCTTTTTAAATGTTTCATTAATTCCATTCGTATCATCCGCATGACCTCCCGTGGTACCGATCGTAACTCCAGCCGTAAAAATCCGAGGACCTTCCACGAGCCCCTTATTGATGGCGTTGCGTAAACTAATCACGACATGGGTACCCCCTAAATCTCGAACGGTCGTGAATCCCGCCATTAAATTCTTCTTGGCATTGACTAGTGCCTGATAGGCGATGTCTCCCGGATTTTTGGTAAACCGATCTAAATAGGCACTTGGATTTGTCTCGCTTTCTAAATGCACGTGCATGTCGATCAAACCCGGCATAACTGTTTTGTTTTTCAAATTAATCACTTGGTCCCCTTTAGCCCCATCCTGATATCCAGGCACCACGGCACTGACTTTTTTACCTTCGACAATGATGGACATATTGGTCAATACTTGTAAAGACTTAACGTCAATTAACTTTCCGCAGTGAATGATGGTCTTTTGTGAAAAAGCCAGCAATGGACTTAAGATCAAGATTAATAGAATTCTTTTCATCGTGTTTATTTTTTAGGTAATCAAAATTACTTGCACTAATGAACTTGGGGGAAATTATGCCGACTTTAAAATCTTATTTAAGTGATCCCAGAAACTAGGATACGATTTAGCGACCACTCCAGGTTCATGAATAATTAATTCACACAAAAGCCCAACGGGCGCAAAGGCCATGGCCATTCGGTGATCATCGTAGGTTTCAATTTCCGGACAAGCATCTCGGCCCGCAAAATCACCCGATAATTGGTATAAATGATTTTTTTCAAGTTCCACTAATTGGCTCCCTAATTTAGCCAACTCATTCTGCAAAGCCAATACCCGATCCGTCTCCTTAACTTTCAAGGATTCTATTCCAGTCAAGGTAAACGTAATGTTTTTAGCTGCTGCTACTACGCAAATTGTTTGGGCTAAATCTGGGCAATCGGTAAAGTCCCAGGCAGCCGACTCCTTTGAGGGACATTTGGTTAATAAATAACCACGACCTGTAAATGTACTTTTTACGCCCAAAAGCTCCATGATCGACTTGATTTCGGAATCCCCTTGCAATGAATTTTCTTTAAGCCCTAACAGTTCCAATGAAGTATCTTCAAAAGGAGAAATGGCCACCATGGAATACCAATAACTTGCTCCAGACCAATCAGATTCTACCGCAAAAGGAATTGATTTATAGGACTGGTGCGCGATATCAATCTCCCCATTTTCCCAATCCACCTTAGCCTCAATGCCAAAATGCTTCATTTGGGCTAAGGTCATTTCGATGTAGGGTTTAGAACCTAGTGCCCCTGTTATTTTTATATGAAGTCCTTCGGGCAATAAAGGGGCCAACATCAATATCGCTGAAATAAATTGAGAACTCACGTCCCCGCGCATGGAAAGTGAACGATTCCCAGCATAAGTAAATCCACCCAAAAGCAAGGGAGGATACCCTTCTTTGTTTTCATATTGGATATCTGCACCCAAGTTCTTTAAGGCATCCACTAAAATACCGATAGGGCGCTCGCACATACGAGGCGTACCCGTCATGCGCTTTTTTTGACCCGTTATCGCATAGTACGCAGTCAAAAAACGCATCGTCGTTCCGGCATCCAATACATCTGCGACATCTTGGTCCTTCTGAGATAACAAGCGAATCATGGTTTGTGTATCCCGAGCCTCCGCTAAATTAGACAAGTTGCTTAGTTCTCCCCCAGCTAACGCATTCAGAATTAACGATCGATTACTTTC
>CANIYB010000200.1 GCA_947471105.1 Cytophagaceae bacterium | reverse complement strand
TAGATTTTTGCTTATCCTTAGACATGATTGAGTTCGGCAATGGCCAACCACGCCATCAGTCCCGGTCCAATTTCCAAAGCTTCTTCGTCGATATCAAAGGTAGGCGTATGCACGCCGCTGATGATTCCGCGCGCTTCATTACGAGTACCTAATCGGTAAAAACAGGCATCTACATGATGTGTATACCAAGCGAAATCCTCCGCCGCCATCCAAATATCAAGGTCGATGACCTGATCTTTCCCCATGTATTCAATGGCCGCCTCTTTCATTCGACGGGTTAACGCGGGATTATTTTGCAAAAACGGATAACCTTTTAATACCTCGAATACGCAAGTGCCGCCCATGGCTTCAGCCATTCCTTCCGCTAATTTTTTCATTTTCGCCAAACCATCCGCACGCCACTCTTCATCCATGGCCCGGAAAGTTCCTTGGATTTTAACCTCATCGGGGATGATGTTGGTCGCTCCCAAACCCTCAATTTTCCCGAAGGTCAACACCGAAGGCAATCTTGGATTTTTATTTCTTGAGATAATTTGTTGCATCGCCACAATGATGTGGGAAGCAATCAAAATGGGATCCACACAAATATCGGGCATAGCTCCATGGCCACCTTTCCCTTTCACCGTTAGATACAATTCATCCGCACTAGCCATGTACATGCCTTCCCGAAAACCGATTTTTCCCACGGGGATATTTGGCGCAACATGTTGGCCCAAAATCCCAGCCGGAACCGGATTTTGTAAAGCACCATCCTGGATCATAACACTGGCTCCGCCAGGTGCTTTTTCCTCCGCAGGTTGGAAAAGCAATTTTATCGTCCCCTCAAATTCCCCCCGTATTTCTTGTAATATTTTCGCTGTGCCGAGCAAAGAAGAAGTGTGTACATCATGTCCACAAGCATGCATGACGCCTTCGCGTTTAGATTTATAAGGCACATCATTTGCTTCAAAAATGGGCAGCGCGTCCATGTCGGCGCGCAAAGCAATCACACGTTTCGTTGGATTTCTGCCTTCTATCATAGCGATTAGCCCAGTATTGGCGATGCGCTCTGCTTGAATTCCCATGGAATTGAGTTGGGCCAACACATAGGCCTGAGTCTCTACTTCATGGTATGAAAGTTCAGGATTTTGATGCAAATGATGGCGATTTCCGATTACCTCCTGCGTGTTTTTTTTAGCTATTTCCTTAATCTTTTCAATCAGTTGCGACATGACAATTTTCTCTTTTTTTGCAAATCTACAAAGAATGAACAATACGCGCATTCAAGTTTAAAAGAGCTGTTAAAAAAATATTATTTTTCTGTCTAAATAATGCCATTGATTTGATAATTTTCTTACCTTTAAAACGAGTAGAGGATTTGCGAAAAAAGCGAAAAATAATTTTTGTCTATGAGTCAGAAAGTGTTAGTTCTCAATCAAGATTATAGTGCACTCACGATTTGTTCGATGCCCAAAGCATTCTTGCTGGTCTACCTAAACAAGGCCGAATTAGTGGCCGAATCGACTACCGCAAAACTTCATTCCATCTCGCAAACTTTTCCTTTCCCCTCCGTCATTCGCTTAAATCGATATGTTTATTTCCCATACAAGGGAGTCGTTTTAACTCGACAAAACATTTTTAAGCGCGATGCGAATACATGTCAATATTGTGGATCGAAAGATCATTTGACATTAGACCATGTAATGCCAAAATCCAGACAAGGAAGAACTTCTTGGGACAATTTAACGACCGCTTGTAAATACTGCAATTCGAAGAAAGGGGATCTCACTCCGGAGGAAGCAGGGATGCATTTAGCGCGCCATCCTTTCAAACCATCTTTTGTTATGTTTTTGCGAAATTTTTCCGGAATTTTGGACCAACAATGGATTCCGTTTGTGGGATCTAAACGAGAACCCATCTATTAAGTATGAAAATTTCATTTATTGGCGCAGGAAATGTGGCTTGGCATTTATCTCAAGCATTAGAAAATGCAGGAAATTCTGTTCAAGAAGTTTTCAGTAGGGATCCCAAAAAGGCAAAAGAATTAAGTAGCTTTTTATATAATGCACGTGTTCAGGAACATTTAGATTTTTCTGAATCTACTTCAGAAGTATTTTTTATGTGCATTCCTGAATCTGCCTATCCTCAAGTGTTACCCGAACTTTTATTGCCCAAATATGGGATTCTAGTTTTGGTTTCAGGTACAGCCCAATTGGCTGAATCGATGCTTTTGTACGATCCACTTCGGGAAAGCATGAACCAGATTGGGGTGTTTTTCCCGGTCCAACATGTCCTCAGCGGTCGAAAATTAAACCTTTCAAACACCCCAATATGTGTTGAGGTATTGGTGGAGGAAACGGAAACCATTTTATTGGCTCTTGCCAAAGACGTGTCCGATGCCATTTATTTAGTCAATGGAGATGAACGAAAAAAGATTCATTTGGCGATGTTGATGGCTGGTACATTCACTCAGCAACTTTGGAATCAGGCGAAAGAATTGTTGACCTCAATCGAATTAGAACCTCAATTAATCCAAGGGGTTGTCGAAAATTACATGAAGTCTTTTTTCTCTAACCATCCCATTTCCCCAGCCCAAGAAGCCGCAAAATTACAAGATGGCCGAATGGTGATGGACCAGCAATCACTTATTGATCGTCCAGAAATGCAGGAAATCTATAAACAGATGTTGGCCTTAATCAAATCTCAATCACTTGATTAACGGTCGGTCCATCTCTTGAATGACACGGACTTTACTGAATCCTAAAATAATGGTGTGTGCCACTGGATGAGTAAAAATGTAAAAAAGGCTATCGCCATTTGCATTTTTTTGTATGCTGGGAGGGATCTCTTGATGAATGGATTGGCTGTAATCTAATGCATCCAAAATGTCTTTGATTTTTTGATCACTTACTTGAACATTTAGTTCGCTAGGTTTTCCTATGAGAATGGAAATTCCATATTTTTTGGAAAGGGCTGCCAAGTCTAAGGCCAATTTTTCACCTAGCTTTTTTTCAATTTCTTTTTGAACACCTAAACCCCACGTATCTACTTGGTGTACAATTTGTTCTGGCAGGACGCGCTTAACCTGTTTAGCTTTCATTTCTTTGACTGCGGCTTTCGTGTCAATGCGCGTTGAAAAGTCACATGAGCTTAATCCTAAGATAAAAAAGAGCAAGAAGAGTTTGGATAGGGACATAATAAAAAAGCGTTGCGCAAAGGTATTCAACTAATTGTTATCTTTGCAAAAATTTTTAAAATAGAAAATCATGCTTGAGCAGTTGGAGGCCATTAGAGAACGTTTTTTAGAAGTGGAGCAACAGATCGCCATGCCGGAAGTCGTATCAGACTTAAAGAAATTCAAAACATTAAGTAAGGAATATAAGGATTTGCAAAAAATTGTCGATCAGTATACTACTTATCTGAATTTGTTGAAGTCCATCGAGGAGGCAAAGGATGTTATTGCCACGGAAAAAGACGAGGATTTTAGGGATATGGCTAAGGCGGAGTTGGACGAATTAGTTCCAGCGGAGAAGGACATGAATGAGGTGTTAAAGGAAATGCTAATTCCTAGGGATCCAAATGATTCGAAGGATTGTATTTTGGAAGTTCGAGGTGGAACAGGAGGGGATGAAGCAAGTATTTTTGCGGGCGATTTATTTAGAATGTATCAGCGATATGCTGAAAAGATGGGTTGGACTTTTCAAATCATGGATTTTACAGAAGGATCGGCTGGTGGATACAAAGAGATTATTGCCTCGGTTCAAGGCGAGGATGTATATGCCAAAATGAAATTTGAATCGGGTGTTCACCGAGTTCAGCGGGTACCCGCAACAGAATCAGCCGGAAGGATTCATACGTCAGCAGCTTCAGTCGCTGTGATGCCAGAGGCCGACGAGGTGGATGTTCAAATTAATATGAATGATATCAGAAAGGATACTTTCTGTTCATCCGGAGCGGGTGGTCAGTCGGTGAATACAACGTATTCGGCGGTTCGTGTGACGCATATTCCTTCTGGACTTGTAGTACAGTGTCAAGATGAGCGGTCTCAAATTAAGAATTTTGATAAGGCCATGACCGTTTTGCGTTCAAGGCTTTATGAAATTGAATTGGCCAAACGTAATGCTGAAATTGCAGGTGCTCGAAAATCTTTGGTAGGTTCAGGAGATCGCTCTGACAAGATAAGAACGTATAATTATCCACAAGGTCGTGTGACCGATCATCGCATCGGATTGACTGTTTATAATTTGCCCACCGTTTTGGATGGAGAAATAGGAGAATTTATTGAGCAATTGAGGATTGCGGAAAATACCGAAAGATTAACGGAGGGAGCTGCGTAAGATTTTTTCGTTTAAGCTTTTTCAAGTTTAAAGCTGAAGCTAGTGCCTTTGTCTACTTTTGAGATGACCGTGATTTGGCTTCCATGTGCTTTTACGATGTGTTTAACAATCGATAAGCCCAGGCCAGAACCCCCACTCATTTTAGCCCTACTTTTATCCACTCGGTAAAAACGTTCAAATAATCTTGGTAGATGTTCTGCTGGAATTCCAGGCCCGTTATCTTTGACCGAAATTTGAAGATTTTTCTTTCTTTCTTCGATCAACACATTCACCTTACCTTCCTGGTTTCCATACTTAATACCATTTTCAATTAAATTGACCAATACCTGTTCCATGCGTTGGCTATCTGCTTTGACTAAAAGGGGACCTTCCTTGCCGGTCAATTTCAACGATGCTTTTTTTGATTTGGCTTTGGCTTCTAATTGTTCAAAAATATCTAAAATGATGGGGCGCAAATCGATCGATTTTTTGTCAATTTTAATAGCACCGGTTTCAATTTGAGAAACAGTCAATAAGTCTTTCACTAAAACATC
>CANIYB010000199.1 GCA_947471105.1 Cytophagaceae bacterium | reverse complement strand
TTAAAAACAGCCTTTGGGACAAATAAATCTGAGTTCTTTTCTTCAATTAAGACAAAACCACAGGAAGCATCCAAAATCCCACAGGTACGAATTAAAATATCGTGCAATAAATCATCCACATCCTCATGTTCAATCAGGGTGTTGGTGATTTCAAGCAAAGTCTCTAACTCGAGCTGTTTGAATGCAATGTTATTCATGTTTGTATTTTAACCGCATTAAATCAAAATTTATGCAATGAATGATCGCAAAAAAATGCGTTATTTTTACATAAAGAATTTAAATTCCATTACAGCCATTAAATAATCTCCAATAAACGTTTATTAGGGGATTATTTTTGAAAAAAAATTAAAAATCGGCTAAAGCTTCTTCTTTAGTCGCATAAACGGATGAATATTTCGTCAAACCCATTATCTTAAAAGTCTTGTCGACGATAGGAGCCAGGTTATAATAGCCTAATTTTCCATCTACCTCCTGTAATTTTTCAATAATTTCAATCAAGATAGACACCCCAATACTGTTGACCACTTTAGTCTGTGCCATGTCTAATAAAAATCGGGTCTTTCCATTGGCTATGTTTTCGTAGCAAATGCCTGAAATCATTTCCCCTCCTTCATTATTCAAATACCCCTCAGTTGTTAAAATTACTAAATCGTTCTCTACTTGTATGCTTACGTTAAATTGGCTCATGATTCTTTCTTTTTTGTCATTGTTACAGTTGTACCTTCTTTTGTGGATTCGAACTCTACGGTATCCATTAATTCTTTTATAAGTTGTAAACCCCAACCACGCTTGCGTTCATCGGTGCCCAACTTATTTTCAATTTTTGGAATTTGAACTTTTGATTTATCAAATCCAATTCCTTGATCAATCACTTTAATGACTAATGTGTCTTCTTCCAAGATAAAATGGATGAATACATTGTTTTGAGCCTGCGAGTGCTCAAATGCATTAATGCATGCCTCAATAAGCGCCATACTGATTTCAGCGGCTTTATCTTCGCTCAAATCCATGTGTTTAGCGACTACCTCAGCCGTATTGATAGCCACCAATTCCATGTTGGCTATAATGGGGAGTTTTAACTCAATTTTCGGTTTATCCATTTTTTCATTTTTTAGATCAAACATGCTTAATAACCACAATCGTAATATCATCAGGGGTTGTTTGGCCAGCCAACCAATCACTTCCTAATACCACCAAGGCATCTTTTATTTCTGTGGCAGATTTTTCTGCACTGGCTAAAATGCAATCTTCAACAGCCTGATATCCCAACTGTTCTCCTTTTAAGTTAGGCGCTTCAGGTAAACCATCCGATGCAATGACAAAAATATCTCCTTTTGAAAACGAGCGTTCTTCCATATCAAAAGTAGCTCCATACAAGCCCCCTAAAGGCAAACCACTGATTTGTATTTCTTCAATCTTCTTCGACTTAGCTACGTACAAATAACATGGTGGCATAGCCGCCGAACTAAGTTTCAATTTGTTCTTTTTGAAATGAACGATATTTAAACTCATTCTTAAAATCCCCAAATCCACTTTTTTCACAAGTCGGTTTAGATCATAAAGCATTTTATTCGGTTCATCTAGAGGAAGACCGATTAAACCGGCTTTAGTAATGGAAACCAACATCCCCGCTGCCGTTCCATGTCCGGTGGCGTCTCCACAAACTGCGACCAAACTGCCATCCGGTTGGGGATGAAAATCATAATAATCACCGCCTACTTCTGATGAAGTCTGCAGATAACTAGCTATTTCTAATCCTTCGACCTTAGGCAAGGTTTTAGGCAACATCCTATTTTGCAAATCCTTAGCCGCCTCTAATTCAGCCATTCTTCGCTCGTCTTCCGCCTTACCTCTTGATTTTTTGGCTTGGTATTTTCCAAACAAAATGAACAAATACACTAACAATCCCAGATAAACCAGGTAGGCAAAAATAGTTCGATACCAAGGTGGGGAAATTTTAAATTTGACATTTGTCTCCTCGCTTACATGGCCAGTAGCGTCCATGGCTCTTACATGAAAAGTATAAGTGCCTTCACTTAAATTAGTGTATTCCTTTTTGAAATCCTTGATATATTCACTCCATGTATCATCCTGATTCTCGAGCCAATAACTAAACGTTGTCTTATTCTCTGTTCCATATAAAGGATAGGCTACTTCAAACACCAGATTGTTTTGAGAAAAAGGAAGGGTTTCAGGTACGATAGGAACAGGTTCACCATTGGAAGAGATCGATCGAATTAACGCTTTAAATTGTTGGGCTGGTTCTTTCAATGCCAGGGATGGAACATATCGATACAATTTATCCTCCTGCGAACCAAACCAAATAACCTCATTATCACCACTTCCTTCTGGAAATACTTTATAGCTTAATTCATCTAAGTCTACTTTGTAAAAAGGGTATTTTTCATAGGTAAATCCTTTTTTAATGTCAAAATACGTTTTAAATAACCCTTTTTGACAGATGAGCCAACCATACCCCGAATCTTTATTATAGGTGTAACTCCATAATTCATCTGAAACCATTTCGTTTAAACTGAAGCCTGTATATCTAAGTTTTTTAGCTTTGGTGTCCACAATAAAAACATTATTGGACGAATCACATGTAGCTAGAATATCATCTTTTAAATACACTATTCCCTTCTGCTGCTTGGTTTTAGCGAATGATTTATCTTGCGGCAGAGGAGTAAAAGTACCTTGTCCAGATGAATCATATGTAAATAAAACAATCCCTTTTCGGGTAGATATCAGTATTTTGCCTGGATCTAATTCTGAAATATTATATCCGCTGAACTTTTCACCCCCAATGACTTTTATCTGTTTCCAAACTTTGCCATTAAATTGATGTAACAAAAGACCATATGCACTATTGCTACTAAATAAAAGGGCAGGATTTAACTTGGATTGAATGGATTTATTGCTTCTATAAGTATCTGAAATTTTAAGCTTCTTCCCATTTAAAACAGCGTTGATCGAATAATTATTTGTGCAGACAATTTGATCATTAAATAAATTCAAAGAACCGCCTAACTCTCTTACATCCAAAGACTTAAACACCGAAGTTTCAGTAATCGACTTTTTAGGGATAAATTGGAATAAATCATCTCCTGTACGGATGATTAATTTTCCCTTGTGCCTTAAGATGTCAGAAACTCCACCTACGATACCATTTAAGGAAGAAAAATTAGTCAGGGAAGGATCAAAAGAGATTTTGGTGGCCCCAGAATTTGCTCCCCAAATATCCCCTACTCTGTCTTGCATAACAAACGCTAACCCATTTTCAGGCAAGCCTGAACTAAGGCCAACCTCGGCATTGGTGCTTAAATCTTGATTTAAAAATAAAACACCCTTGCTACTGGTAATAATTGCAATCTTGCCATTCCGCATGACCTTGTCATTAATGTATGACTTACCTTCCATGACGTATTTGTTGGCATACGGATTATTCACAGGCAAAAATTCGCCTTTTTTCGTCATCCTAATTAATCCGATGTTACGAGAGACCAACAGGTGATCCCCGTTGTCCAATTGGTAATTTGCCTCAATCCGATTTTGAGCAAACAATTTTTCGGAACCTTTGATGACCGAAAATCCATCTTTACTAGAATACTTGAATAAGCCTTTCCCCCAAACTCTTAAATAAACTCCATCCGGAGAACCTAAAATAATATGAACATCCTCCTTAAACTTATAAGAACGCAAATACTTTTTATCCTTAAATAAATAAACCGCATTCTCTGTTTGAAAAAATACGGTGTCTTGACGAACAACCAATCCCCAAAATGTAGCTGAAACCTCATCCTTCTTGGGCAATTTATCAGAAAGAGATATATACTCATTTTGACCAAATTTATTTTTTTCCAAATACCCAAAATTAACTCCGGCAAATCCTACGTAAATCGTATTTTTTGAATCTGTATCGGCATCACGAATAAAAGCACTCATCGGCTTTCCATTTTGTAACACCTGTCTAACCCTTTGGCCATCAAATTCGATTAAACCATTTTTAACGTTACCCACATAGATAACTCCTTCCTTATCTTGAAGGACAACATAATTACCAAACGAAGATTTCAGAAAATCCCTTTTATAGTGCGAAATGAAAAAATTGCCTTGCTCTAAATCTTTTGAATCAGTATTTTGAGAGACTACACTAAATGGAAGAAATAGCAGTAATGCAATGACAAATTTCATCGGATAGTATTTTAAATAGGTAAGTTTTTGAACTGTAAATGATTAACCACTGAATGATTTAGACTCTTTTAGAAACTAATTCGTGAATATAATAAAAATATTGATACAAAATTATCGTGACGGTAGTGTATATACGATAATGTATATTTTAGGACGACCCAAAATACTGGATTAGACTAATAAGGGGAAAAATAATAATTATTTAATCTTTATATGCGCCGAGATGCTATGTCCCATCATTCCAGTAGACCTAGAATAATATCCATAGCGAATTTCTAAAGAATTGAAATTCGTAATACCTAAGATTCCTCCCGGTGTGGCTAAGCGCACACCCATGCCCAGAAAATGGCTGGTAAATCCTGATATATCATAATCAGAGGTATAAAAAGCATCTTTGGTATCATGCTTGGCGTAGGGTTTGAAATAGTCGACGGCCGACTGCACATTGAATCGATAAAATGGACTCAGGGAGAAAAATGGGGTCAATTTAAATGGCACTTCGACATTAGCGGTATGGGCTTTCATCCCCCAATCGTCTAAATAAGCTCGATAAAATAAGCGAATAACGGTTTGATCGCCTGCAAAATAACTAAACCTCAAGCCTATCGGTAATTTAAATCGAGTCCCCGGTAATTTTTCAACGGTCTCATTTCCATTGGTAAAATAAAC
>CANIYB010000198.1 GCA_947471105.1 Cytophagaceae bacterium | reverse complement strand
GCTTCGGGCTTTGGCTTACAACCCTATCAAATTTTGATGGTGGAGGATGCCGATTTAAAGGCTAAAATCCAGCCAATTGCCTATGGACAACCGCAAATCGTGGAGTCGTCTCATCTGCTCATTTTTGCTGCTTGGAATGAAGTAACTGCAGCGCAAATTGACGCTTACATGAATTTAATCGCAGAAACACGCGGGATGTCCTTATCAGACTTAGGTGATTTCAAAGGGGCCATAGCAGGTTCAATGAAATATAAATCAAAGGAACAGCAAGCGGAATGGGCTGACCGTCAGGTATATTTAGCGATGGGTACTGCATTAGCAGCAGCCGGTGAATTGCAAATCGATACTACGCCGATGGAAGGTTTCATTCCTGCCAAATTAGATGAACTATTAGGCTTAGAGGCCAAAGGCCTACATTCCGTACTTATCTTGGCGATCGGAGAACGCGATGAAGCGACAGATTACATGGTCAACGTGAAGAAAGTAAGAACCCCGAAATCGGAATTGTTTGTTCAACTGTAAATCGCTGAAAAGCTAAATTCAGGATATTTACCGAATTAAATTACAAAAAAAGGCTCCCATGGTGGAGCCTTTTTTTTGTGGGGTTAAAATAGGTATAATCATTTAATAACTTTAGCAGTAAGCGTCGAAAAAAATTATTACAAATTAGTACTTTACGTAATAAATTAATATTTTTGTACGTGATACTCTAATTTATTATGAATACAAAACTGACATTAAATCTTAACAAAGGCGTAATTGAACAAGCAAAAAGCTATGCAAAAGAAAATAGCGTAAGCCTTTCGAAACTTATAGAAAGCTATCTAGATTCTCTAACGACAAGATCAGAGAAAAAATCTAAAATAAGTCCTTTAGTAAAAAGCTTGACTGGAGTTATTCCAAGCAGAGACTATGACGATAAAGAAGGTTACAAAGATTACCTTTCTGAAAAATATTTGTAATGGAAAAACTCCTAGTTGATACAAATATTGTCATAGACCTACTTTCTAAACGAGATGATTTTTTCCAAGAAGCACAGGAATTGTTTACACTAGCAGATAATAAAAAAGTGGAGCTTTTTGTTTCCGCTTTAACTTTTGCAAACACTCACTATTTACTTGCTAAACATCAAAAACTTGATGAGGCAAGAAAAACATTGATCAAATTTAAAGTGTTGGTAGAGGTTTCTACATTAAATGATAAAATTGTAGAACTTGCTTTAGTTTCGGATTTCAAAGATTTTGAAGATGCCATTCAATATCATACTGCATTAGAAAATGGCGTTGACATTATAATTACAAGAAATAAAAAGGATTTCAAAAACTCAAAGCTTCCTATTATGACAGCAAAAGAGTACTTGAATAAGTAAGCACCAACAACTGAAATTGATTTTGCGCAATGCTGAATGATACACTTCATACGCAATTATTAGGCGGCTGTATGCTTCTGCGCTAAGATTACTAGTTAAATTTAAAGAAAGTAGGAATTCCGAAATCGGAATTGTTTGTTCAACTGTAAATCGCTGAAAAGCTAAATTCAGAATTTTTACTGAATTATATTATATAGAAAGGCTCCCATGGTGGAGCCTTTTTTTTGTGGCCAAATATAATCAGTTATTCGATCAAAAATAGTCCATAATTGAATGAATTAGTCCATTTACGAATGAGACAAACTATCCACATCATCTACATTTACAAAGTCATCGCGAAGACAAAAAATAAATAGTTAAACTTTTAAAATAATTTAAAAATGGAAAATAACATATTTGATTTAAGGCAAATGAAAGCTCAAGAGTTATCATTTGAAGAATTACTCCACATAGAAGGAGGCGGATTTTGGCATACACTAGGAGTCATATTAGGAATTGCAACGGTCGTAGCTACGGTCGTTGCAGTCATTTCTTTAGCAGGTCCAGGTGCAGCGTTAATGGCAATAATTTAAATTCTAAAATAAAATAAAAATGAAAAATACAATCGAAAGCAGTATACATTGGCGTGAAATGAATCAAGAAGAAATGCTTGTCATCACAGGTGGAAATTGGTGGTCAGATTTCAAACTTGGTTTTAGCGAGGGCTTCAATTGGGCCTGGGGAGTTATAAAAGATACGGTAACCAATACAAGGTCTACCCAAGTAACATTTTAAATTAAAGACTATAAGAATAGCATGCATTCTTATAGTCTTTTACCTACCACTCAAAAAACCTAGACATTGAAAAAATACTCATTTACATTTTGTTGCTTAAGCATTCTGCTAATGCCTAATGTATTTTTTGGCCAACTAATCCATGGAAGAATTATCGATCAAATAACTAAAGAGCCCCTAAGTTTTGCCAGCATAAAACTAGGTTATCGAGGTGTTATTAGCTCAAATGACGGTTCTTTTAAAATTTCCATTAGAGAATTAGACCAGCAGAAAAACAATAAGTTGAAAATCTCTTTCATTGGGTATAGGACTCAGGAAATTAATTTAAAAAGCATTAATGATAATCTGATCATCGAGATGGAACTAATGGAAAATCAATTGGATGCGGTTGAAATCACCAATGGAGCTGAGGAAATAATTAAAAAATCCATACGAAATTTCAAAATCAACTATGCGGATAAACCTTATGCGATATACGGAATCCAAAGTGAAGAATTGGAGGATCAAAATAAAAACCAGATATATCATTTGACTGCAGATTTAAAATCCATCATGCCTAAATTCTCTTCTGAAGATAAAATTAAAATTGAATTAAATAATTTAGATCTAAAAGAGTCAAAAAAAGCAGATTCATCCAATTTTGTTATATGGGGAGCCACAGGTAGAGCTATTGAATTCTTTGATTTTTCAAACAATTCGTATTCCATACTAGATTCCACAAAATTTAAAAGATTTCGATTTATTGTAGAAGAAAGTGTCTATGAAAATAGGCCAATATATAAAATATCATTTTCACCTAAAAAAAATCGGGAGAACTCATATGAAAGTTATCTGATCATTGACAAAGCTACATTTGCCATCATAACCTTACAAATAGAAGCCATAAACTCAAACAGTTTATGGGCTATATTGCACCAATCAAAATGGCAAATCAATTACAAGGAATTTAATAAAAAATGGTATTTTAAATCATTAACCCATGTGCACAAAAGTCGAAGTTGGACCTCCCAAAAAGAAGCTTTCAAACTACTGAAAATAGAAATTCAAATTGACAAAATTGATACATTGGTCAATTTTGATATAGATTATGCGAACAACATTCAAAAAGACGATATTTTATATTTAAAAGCCGAAAAAAAACGGACTAATAAGGATAGTACCCAACTTCAAGATATTAATTCAAGTAAACACAAAAACCGATTTATTAAATTTTGGTATCATCATATCAGCATAGGTAAAACGCTATCCATTACACCATTAAATTCCTCCTCTAATTCATTCTATGCTAGATTTATCGAAAGCAAATGGCAATTAGACAATAGCTATCTGATTCCAAATAAACTAGTTAATCCACTTCTAATTGGAGCCAGTGTCGAAATAAAAATTGGTGAATCGATTAAGCTTTTCTATGAGGGATCAACCAATTTTGGAATAGGGGGTCGTCAAATAAATTACGCAGGATTGGGAATAAAATTTGAAAAGATTTTTCATCCCGACAAAAGACCCTTTGGCATTTACATCAGTCCTAAAGCTGGGGTTTTGGAAGAAAAAATCCCCATTGACGGACTTCAAACCTTCACATCAGAACAATATAATTTGATGAATTTAAATGAAGAACCGATTAAACTTACTCTTAACAAAGGCATTCCACTTCTATCGATTGCCTTGGGGTATTCATATGAAATATCAAGAAAAAAACATTTGAATTTTGAATTACAATACAATTATGCCAACAGGGAGGCGAATAGCCTATTAATTAACGATCCCAATAGATCAATATTCTTAGGCCAAAATCGCGTACTGACTACTGTAATCTCTAATCATCCATTGACTAATCTAAACTTTTCAATTAAACTATTTTAAACCTAACCAAAATGAATGTAGCTAAAATTCAAGAATTTCAAAAAATGATTCAAGATATAAAAAACGATATCGTAGAAGTACATCAAGATCCAGATGGAATATTAGAAATTGAAATCAATGGTCATTTACGAGTTCAAAAAATAAGAATCAATTTAAAAGTAAATGATCAAAAATTGGAGGAGACTCTACCTGGATTGATTAATTCATCCATTGAATCAGTCAGTTTGAAAATTAAAAGATTGATAGAAGTTTATCAAAAAAATCAATAAAACAAAGCACCATGAAAATTAAAGCTGTTGATTTCGAACATACAGTCGAAAATCTGTATGCTAAAAATAAAAGTCCGTTTCTGTCAATTTATAGCATTTCCTTACCACTGATAGCAATTTTATTAATTATCATATGCTTAAGCAGCATCGATATAAGCATACAATGCCGAGGAATCATCCGCAGTAGTGGGGAAAATACACCTATAACATCGTTGCAATCGGGTCGAATTATTTATCAAAAGATGACTCCAAACCTAGCCGTCGAAAAAAATGACACCTTATTAATATTGGATTCAAAAGAAAAAAACATTGAAAAAAAAAGGTTAGAGGATGAATTACAATTTAAAAAATCAATCTTATCGGATTTGACCCAAGTGGTTCAATTAAAAAATTCAGATTTAGTGAATGTAAGCATTCAAGAAGATTATTATCGGTACATAACTCATTTCAATGAATTAGAACTAAAATCAGAACAGGCACAATTAAAATTAAATCGCGACCAATTCCTTTTCAAAGAAAATGCTATCCCACTAATTGAATATGAAAGATCAAAATTTGAAAATGAAATAGCTAAAGAAGTATCCAAAGGATTTAAAAAAGACAATTTAACCCGTTGGCAATTTGATAT
>CANIYB010000197.1 GCA_947471105.1 Cytophagaceae bacterium | reverse complement strand
TGCAGCTTCCTCTTTTGCGTTATCACACGAATCCAAAAGAGTGCTTCCTATAATGGAAAGCACTAAAGCCGGACATGTCCTTCTGGTAAGTTCTCTTCTGTTCATCGATCAAAAATACGACCGCTAAATCTGTTATAACATTATTTTAAAATAATAATTTTATATTTGAAAAGATTTAGTTCTGATGCAAAATACAAAAAAAGTAGATTTAGTCGCCCAGTTTCGCAAAGAAAACGTAGATTTCTCTAAAATCGAGCAGGCCCGAGCATCAAGAACGGTTGTCAATGCTGGACTCGAAGCGTACACCGGAACATGGGGAACCGCCCAAAAGAAACATCTGTTAAATCGTGTTTTAACAGGTTATGCAAATAGACATTTAACGGATCTCAACAACCTTTCTCTACAAAAATCATTAGAGGTAATCTTTACGCCTGAAAAACAACCGAGCGTTCCGGTCAACGACTATGATTATGAAATCACGAAGGAGGAAACTGAAAAACAAGGTCACGTATATATAGAACCGGGGAAAGAATATGTCTATGCTCCTGAACCCAATGGATCGCCATGGCCAAGGCATCAATCCCACGATGCTTGGCTTTTCAGAAACATGGTTCAGCAAAGTACTTCAGTACACTGGCGCATGGCTTTCTTTCTACATAATGTTTTAGCTGCAGGAAAAGGAAGCGTGAAAATGTTGTATCAATACTACATGACACTTTTCAATTCTTCCTTCGAAAGTTATAAAACAACGATTTATAAAATCACCTTGGATCCCTTAATGTTAGATTACTTAAATCTACAAAACAGTCAGAAAAACAAACCAGATGAGAATTATGCTCGCGAACTACAAGAATTATTTACGGTAGGCAAAGGACCTAATTCACAATATACTGAAGAAGATGTCAGTACGATGGCTAGATTGCTAGTGGGCTGGCAATTCAATAATGAAAGTAAAAACAAAATGACTGGCCCAATCACCAACATATTCAATGATTGGAACCACGATACTTCAGATAAACAATTCTCAGCTTTTTATGGCAATCGAATAATTAAAGGTCGAAAAGGTCAAGATGGCAAAAAAGAATTAGATGAGGCCATCGACATGATTTTTAGCACGAATGAATGTGCATTATATCTGTCTAGAAGGCTTTATCAATTTTTCTGCTATCCCATCATAGACGATACCGTGGAAAAAAATGTGATAGCACCTATGGCCGATTTATTACGCAAAAATAATTTTGAACTCATGGTTCCGCTTCGTGCACTTTTAGGAAGCGCCCACTTTTTCGATACCTCATTTTATAATTCCATGATCAAATCGCCCGTTGAATTTATGTTTGGGTTTTATAAGGAATTTGACATGAATTTATTCAACACGGGAGGAGGAGATATTCCGAAACGATTTTCTGACTCGTTGACTGCTAATTTTTATAAGTTTAGAAACTTACAATGGGAAATGAGCAACATAGGATTGAACTATACAGATCCTCCCAGCGTATCCGGTTGGCCTGCCTATTACCAAACCCCCGTTTACGATTTATTTTGGATCAATTCAGATACCATAGCTAAAAGGTCTAATTCAGGAAATGGTCTTGCCAAGTGGGGCGCATATCTAGGCTCAGGCGACACCAAAGGAAATGTACACTTACAAATAGACAAAATTAAATTTGTCAGCAGTTTGAAATCACCTGATAACATAGACCTTGTCATCGACGAAACAGTAGAAAGAATTATGAGTGCCCCTATTTCGGCTAAGGCAAAAGCACGCATTAAATCCAGTGTCTTAGGAGGAAATGCCGCGTCGTATTATACGCAATTATATCAGTCACATATGAGTAAACCGACTGAAGAAACTAGGTCGACATTAAGTAACCGATTAGAAAATTTGTTTGGTGCCTTATTCCAAATGGGAGAAATCCACTTGTTTTAACATGAATAGAAGGAAATTTATACATCAAATGTCACATGCGGCCGCCTTGCCCGCATTGTTTTCTTCTATTCCCTACGAATCCCTCGGCTTTGGATCTCAATCCGAATTAGCTCAAACCGTGGCCGAAGGAAACATCCTAGTAGTCATCGTTTTAAGTGGAGGTAATGACGGATTAAATACCGTCATTCCGTTGAATATGTTGTCTAAATTGAATAGCATTCGGTCGACTGTCATGTTGCCGGACAACAAAATATTGCCATTGGAAGGAACCGAATTAGGACTTCATCCATCCTTAAAAGGTTTTCAATCCTTGCATAAGGAAAATCGATTAAAAATTGTGCAGTCAGTAGCCTATCCTCAGCCAAGTTATTCGCATTTTAGGTCGATGGACATTTGGGATTCAGCTTCAGATGCCTTGAAATACGAGAATAGCGGTTGGGCCGCCCGTTACCTAGAAGCCAAACATCCTAATTTCCCTGAAGCCTATCCCACTGAACTATTCCCTCATCCATTGTCCATGGAAATTGGTTGGAATTCTTCACTGATGTTTACAGGAAAAAGGTCATTCACCAGCGTGGTGGCTTCAAACCCAGAATCTTTTTATGAGATCATTAACGAGTTTGACAATGTTTACCCTTCGACACCCATAGGTGAGAAATTGAAATATTTGCAGCTCATGGCCAAGCAGTCAAATGCCTATGGAAAAGTGCTTAAAGAGCAATATCAAAAAGGTACCGACTATGCATTTCCAAGAAGTAATTTAGCGGATCAGTTGAAGATTGTCAGTCGACTTATTTCCGGAGGCTTACAAACTAGAATATATAAAGTTCAGATTGGCGGTTTTGATACCCATAGTGCGCAGGTAGAACCTTCAGATAAAACGACTGGAATGCACGCAACTATTTTAAAAGAAATAGATGAGGCTGTGGCCGCATTCATGAAAAGCCTAGACCAAATGGGCAAATCAGATCGAGTATTAGGCATGTGCGTGTCGGAATTTGGCAGAACGGTTCATTCCAATGGAACCAACGGAACAGATCATGGTACCGTTTCACCTGTTATTCTGTTTGGCAATAAAGTGGATCCCAAGGTGGTAGGCAAAAATCCAATCATTCCCGACAACACGAACTATTCCTATGAATTGGATATGCAATACGATTTCCGTCAGGTTTATGCGTCTGTGATGAACCAATGGATGGGAGGCACAAAAACATTTACTAAAGAGATTTTATTCAATGACTTCACACAAGTTCCCATCATCCAGTCGGCCTACATCGATTCCGACGAAGATGGCGTTCCCGATATAGTCGATAAATGCAACGATACGCCAATAGGTGCTTTGGTCGATATTAATGGCTGTGAAATTTTCACGTTGCCTTCGAATAATTTCAAGGTCGAAGTGGTGGCTTCCACGTGCATAGGGGCTAATAATGGTTCCTTAAAAGTATCGGTTTTGAATACCAACTATAACTATTCGTTAACCGTTAAAGGACCTAATAAATATGAAAAACAAGTTAGTATGCCCAAAGGAGTGGCAAATAGCGTGTTGAATGGGTTGGTTTTAGGCGAATACAATATGGTTTTTACGGTGGAAAATGTAAAGAATTTCCAACAAGCTTTTGATGTAAAAATCACGGAACCGGCACCTTTAGTAGTCCAATCGACGATCGACGCAGGAAATAAATCCATGAGTATCCAGCTGGGTGGCGCCTCTACTTATTTAGTGAAAATAAATGAGGCAAGCTTTAAAGTGACGGAGGCCTATTGGTCCACCGCCTTACCGGCTGGTTTAGTGAAACTCCAAGTGAGCACTGATTTAAATTGCCAAGGCATTTATGTAGAGGAGTTTTTTGTTTCAGAGTCGGTTAATGCATTTCCAAACCCAACCACCGGACCTGTTCAAGTGAATGTGCATGGAAGAGATCAAAAAGTTGATATATCCATTATCAACGCAGCAGGCTTACCTGTCTCAAATCAAAACTACCCTGTTCCTTCCTCAAGGTTAGTCGGCTTAGATTTAACTACCTTTTTTGCGGGTCTTTATTTGATTCGGGTCCAAGGGGAAACCGTGGATCAAACGCTAAAAATAATTAAGCTATGAAATATCTAGGCATTTTATGGATCAGCTTAGTGATGTTTGCCTGCTCAAAAGGGGGCGAATCGATTACGCCAGCTGCCGTAGTAGTAGCCCCGCCGACGGCCGCGTCACTTACCTTGCCGACCAACAACACCGTTTGTTATGAGGGAACTAATATATCGAGTTTAACGTCCGATGTTTCTTTTTCTTGGGCTACGGCAAAGGATACGGATGTATATGATTTGGTAATTACCAATCTAAATACCTTAACCAATACCACAAAATCAGTCAATAGTGAAAACAAAGCGACTGTAACCCTTTATAAAGGCACGCCGTACCGTTGGCAAGTCATTTCGAAATCCAACAAATCCAAAGAGACGGCAAGCAGTGAAGTTTGGAAATTTTACCTAGCCGGAGATGGGGCATCTACCATTGCACCATTCCCAGCCTTGATTATTGCACCAGTCAGTGGCGCAAGCGTGACTCCCAATGCAGGAAAAGTCAATCTTATTTGGTCAGGAGCAGATGCTGACAGCAAGGTATTAACTTATGAAATTTATATGGATACCGATCAGGCTAAAGTTTTAAACAGACAAGTTGCGCCGAGCGTCACAGCCAGTTCTAATCTATGGGTAACGGTAAAATCAGGCAATGTTTATTATTGGTCTGTAAAAACCAGTGATGGGATTTTAAGCTCCTATACGATTCCGTATAGCTTTAGGGTTAATTAAAACCAATTATTTTCTTTGCTTTTTCCAGTAACCATTTGAAAAAATGTACCATTTTTTTGATAAGTAAATAAATACCCCTTAGTACAATCGAAGTTACCATGGACTGCCAACCGTAGCCGAGTAGCATGCCAATCATCAAAGCCAACGCTAAGTATTTTCGAGCGGGCAT
>CANIYB010000196.1 GCA_947471105.1 Cytophagaceae bacterium | reverse complement strand
GGATATTGATTCTCATTTTTTTCCAAATGATCAAAGATTCTTCCTCGGCTAAATGGATAACCTAATCGATCCCAATATCCACCAGCGGCACCGGCATATTCAAAATATTCAGGTTGTTGATAATCTACAATATAAGGTTGAGCTGCAGCGCAAGTAGGATGCATCTCAAAGAAGCTCAATAATGGCTTTAACCAATTTTTTTGAGGTTTTATGTCTGAATTCATGAGTACAAAATACTCAGTATCAATTTGCTTTAGGGCAAAATTATATCCACCCGCATAACCAAGGTTGTTGGCCCATTGGATGATTGTAACCTCTGGAAATTTTTCTTCTACTAGCTTAACAGAATCATCTGTGGATCCATTGTCGGCCACATAAATCTTGCCTTCCGGAGTATTTAAAATAACCTCGGGAAGGAATTTTTCTAGAAAACCTTGGCCATTAAAATTTAAGATGACAATTGCGACTGACATAATACAAAGGTAAGACAAATCGACATAATTAGAATTTCTTGAAGAAAGATGTATTTTTGTTGGCGTAAATTCATCCAACAAACCAACTATGTGGGCTTCTCTTTTTCGAAAAAAAACCATTGATAAAATCATTTCAGATCAGTTAGAAGTAGAAAAATTAGCGGGTCATTCCATGATTCGTAATTTGGGTGTTCGGGATTTGACCTTTATGGGGGTTGCAGCTATTATAGGAGCAAGTATATTTTCGGCTATCGGTCAGGCTTCGGCTAATGGTGGGCCAGCCGTTTCAATGTTATTTGTTTTTACAGCTTTGGCCTGTATGTTTACCGCATTTTGTTATGCTAGATTTGCGGCGACTGTTCCTATTTCTGGCAGTGCCTATACGTATGCTTATACGAGTTTGGGTGAGATGGTTGCCTGGATTTTGGGTTGGAATTTATTGCTCGAATATGCGATATCCAATGTGGCGGTTGCCATTTCGTGGTCTAAATATTTTGTAGACTTATTGGAGGGTTTAGGAATTCATGTGCCTGAATATTTAACCATGGATTATTTGTCGGCCCAACGAGCACATACAGCAGCTCTTCAAGCATTAGAAGTGGGGCAGAAATTAGAGCAAATGTCTGTCAATGTACGTGAGGGATTTGTGGCATTTAATTCGGCCCCCGTTCTTTTCGGCTGGCACTTTGTCGCTAACATTCCCGCTTTGCTCATTACGGCGGCAATAACCTATTTAGTTTATATTGGCATTAAGGAAACCAAAAACATGAATAATATTTTGGTGGTACTTAAATTAGCTGTCATTGCTATCGTGGTAGGCGTGGGGGCATTTTATGTCCAAGTAGAAAATTGGACTCCATTTGCTCCCAATGGCATTAGTGGAGTATTGAAGAGTGTGGCAGCTGTTTGCTTTGCTTATATTGGTTTTGATTCTATATCAACGACTGCGGAGGAATGCAAAAATCCCCAAAGAGATATCCCCAAAGCAATGATGTGGGCGTTAATCATCTGCACTGTTTTATACGTCATGGTTACGTTGGTACTTACTGGAATTGTTCCATCAGGCGATTTAGCTGGAATAGAGGATCCTTTGGCATTTATGTTTATGAAGGTTAATTTACCCGGTGTGGCTGGGGTTGTGGCAGCGAGTGCTGTGATCGCTTTAACGAGTGCGCTTTTGGTTTATCAAATGGGTCAACCCCGTATTTGGATGACGATGTCACGTGATGGTTTGTTGCCCAAAGCATTTTCGCGCATTCATCCGAAGTATAGGACACCTTCTTTTTCAACCATCATGACAGGTTTTTTAGTGGGAATTCCGGCCTTGTTTGCCAATTTAGAAGAAGTGATAAATTTGAGCAGTATAGGAACTTTATTTGCTTTTGTGCTGGTATGTGGAGGGGTATTAATTTTAGATTTAGATCCTGAAAATCAGAAAAAATCGAAGTTTAAAATCCCTTATATCAATGCTAAATATTATGTGGGGCTTTCCTTAGTGCTTGCTTTGTATTTTTCTTTGCCGACTTTAGGCGCGTGGCAAGATTGGTTTGAGGGTATTTGGAGTGGAGCGGAAAAGGCAGACCATGTGATTATGACTTGTTTTTTCTTGATTTGGGTGGTTATAGCGTTTTTTAGTGTGACTCATAATCTTTCATTAATACCTGTATTGGGCCTTTTGGTGAATATGTATTTAATGACTCAAATGGGAGCGATGAATTGGGAACGCTTTTTGTATTGGTGCTTGGCTGGCTTATTGATTTACTTTGGATATAGTTATCGGAAAAGTAAATTGAATGTATAAAAAAATGCCTCAAGAATTTTGAGGCATTTTTGTTTTTAAGACGCATTGAAATTAGTCATTTCTACGACCACCTAATAAGTTTAAGTAGTAAAGCAGTTGGGCCAACATGCCCAGTGCAGCGACCACATACGTCATAGCTGCCCACCAAAGCGCATCTTTTGACATTTCATATTCCGTCGGCGTAACAATTCCTTTTTCTTTTATCCAAGCCAATGCACGATTTGATGCGTCAAATTCAACCGGTAAAGTCACAAAGCTAAAGAGCGTGGCTAGAGCGAAAAGCGCAACGCCAATGGTCAATAGAAGTACACTTCCTGTAGAATAAAGCACAAACATGCCGATCATCAATAAGATGGGCATAAATCCATTAGCGACATTTAACATAGGAACCATGGCACTTCTGAATTCTAAAAAAGCATACGCTCGCGCATGTTGGACTGCGTGGCCACATTCGTGCGCAGATACGGCGGCGGCAGCGGCGTTTCGACCGTGAAAAACATCGTTCGATAAGTTCACTGTTTTGTCCGCAGGATTGTAATGATCTGTTAATTGGCCCTCAACAGAAATGACACGAACATCTGTAATGCCATGATCAGCGAGCATTTTTTCGGCAATTTCTTGGCCAGAAAAATTACTTTGCAAAGGCTCTTGTGCATACTTTTGAAATTTTGATTTCAATCTCCAGGAGATTAACATTCCGGCCACTCCAAATAAAATAGCAATTAAATACATCATATTATTTTTTTAGTTTTTGAATAATTCCAGTGGTTGAATAATCGGGAACAAGGGGGATTGTCAGTACTTCGCCGCCGTATTCCAATACTTCTTTGGCTCCCACTATGGTTTCTAAATTATAGTCATTTCCCTTCATTAACACATCGGGCTTTAAGGTTTTTATCAGATCCAATGGCGTGTCTTCATCAAAGATAATGACCATAGAAACAAAACCCAAAGCTGCAATTAATCTTGCTCGGGCATATTCAGAATTGACAGGTCTTTCAGGGCCTTTTAATTCTTTGACGGAACGGTCGGAGTTGACTGCCACAATAAGTTTCGTACCGCTAAGGCTCGATTTTTCAAGGTAGTCGACGTGACCTAAATGCAAAATATCAAAGCATCCATTCGTGAAAACAACACGTTCGTCTTCATCAGATTTCCACTTATTTCGTTGGTCTATGGCCGAAATAAGATCTAAGATTTTACTTTGACTCAATGGGTTTTGCATCGATTTGTGTTAAAAATAAAGTTAAGATAAAACTTAATCCGCCCAATAACAAAATGGTGACCATTTGGGTTCCATGAAAAAATGTGGCTAAAACGGTCGCGTCTTTTATAGGGATTAAATAAAACACCAAGGTAGCGGAAACCAATTTATGGTAGGCACCAATTCCTCCTTGCGTAGGAGTCGCCATGCCGAATGTCCCCATAACTAAAACCATTAATCCGGCAGAAAGGCTTAGAGATTGACTTACAGGGAATGCTAATAATAGCACATAGGCGTTTAAGTAATAACAGACCCAAATAAGAATGGAGTATAAAACAAATTTTTGAGGGTTTTTAACATCTTTGATGCTTAAAATTCCGACGATCCAGCCAGCTAAAATTTTGCCCAATTTATTATTTGAGGTAAAGGATACCCAAATTTTTTCAATTTTATTTTTAAATAAAAATAGCAAAATAATTAAAGCGGCTAAAATCAATACCGTTGAGACAATCAAATAAGTTGACGGGATAGTCGCATTTGGGAATAAATATTGTTGCATCGGTTCCCAAGCAATAAAAAAAGCGATGATGACAATGAAGAGTAAGCCGAGTAAATCGACAATCCTTTCCGTGATGACAGTTCCAAATGATTGGGTGAAAGGAATGTTAGCCGTTTTTGTAAGGGATCCACACCTGGAAACTTCCCCCATTCTAGGAACGATAAAATTGGCAAAATACCCAATCATGACTGCTGAAAATGTTCTAAGCGTACCTGGGTAAAAATTCATTGCGCCGAGCAATTGTTCCCAACGCCAAGCCCGTAAAATATGTGAAAAAATAGAAATCAAGATGGAAATCAGAATCCATTGGTAGTTGGCAACCGCAAACGTATCAAATATATCTTGCCATTGTATGTGACTCGTTGAGAATGCCCAATACAACAAGCCTAGGGCTAAAGCTGTAGAGAAAAGATACTTTATGATGGATTTTAGCATGAAATTGGGTTAGAAAATAAATCAATTAGCAAAATAAAGACCTTTAGAGGAATAATGGTGTGGAATTGCGATAAATTTTTTGTACTTTTGCATTGTTTTTTTGGGATAATTTTTCCCCATAAATAATTTTAGAATGGCCAAATTACGTATTCTTTACGTTTCGAGCGAGGTTGATCCCTTTCTAAACACATCACAAATTGCCAGTTTTGTCCGCAATCTTCCTACTGCCATGCAGGAGAGAGGTATGGAAATCAGAATATTGGTTCCAAGATTTGGTTCTATCAACGAACGAAAAAATCGATTACACGAGGTGGTCCGACTTTCAGGAATTACGATTCCGATGGGAGATGAGGAGAAACCGTTAACGATTAAAGTAGCCAGTATTCCTGCGGCTAAATTGCAGGTTTATTTTATTGATAATGAAGATTATTATCAAAGAAAATATATCTTAAATG
>CANIYB010000195.1 GCA_947471105.1 Cytophagaceae bacterium | reverse complement strand
CGGAAAAAAAAGCGCGCGTTCTGGCTGATATAAATCCTCATGCGATCATCTTAGCAGCTGATACGGTTGTTATTTTAGATGATGTAATTTTGAATAAGCCAACTGATAAATCTGAGGCTAGGGAGATGCTCCAATTATTATCCGGGAAAACACATGAAGTGGTGACTGGAATTACACTTATAACTCCTAATGAGACAGTATCTATCGCGGATTCAGCCATGGTTTCCTTCCGATCTTTGGCCGACTGGGAAGTGGATTGGTACGTGAAAGGAGGATTTGGATTAGATAAAGCCGGTGCCTATGGCGTCCAAGATTTTATCGGAATGGCAGGAATTGAAAAAATCAATGGCTCTTTTTATACCGTGATGGGTTTACCCATATTTCACGTCTTCAACTTATTAAAGCCCTATATTTTGGACGGAAAGCAAGCCCAAATTCAATTTTAATTAGATCGAGAAACTTTCTCCACATCCACAAGTACGAGATGCATTTGGGTTTTTGAATTGAAAACCTTTTCCATTTAAGCCGTCAGAGAAATCTAATTCCGTTCCAGCTAAATATAAGATTGATTTCTTATCTACCATCACTTTAACACCCTTGTCCTCAAAAATCATATCGTTAGCCTGTGGTGCAGCAGCAAAATCTAAATTGTACATTAAACCCGAGCAACCGCCTCCCTCTACCGCAACTCGAATATTAAATTCCTCCGTTAAACCTTCTTTAGATCTTAATTCCTTAATTCGATTGGCTGCTAAATCCGTGATTGTGATCATATCTTTGAAAGATTTTGAAATATTTTAGATGCAAATGTATCAATTTTTTTGATAAAAATGATTCTATTTAGAGCGAATCTAAATTAACTATGGTTTTTAAAAATTTATGGCGTTAATTTTGTAGTTCATTAAGTAAAAATATTAGCATATGCTTTCAGTAAAAAATTTACATGCAAGAATAGGGGAGAAGGAAATTCTCAAAGGGATAAATTTAGAAGTTCATGCGGGCGAAGTTCATGCCATCATGGGACCTAATGGCTCGGGTAAATCAACCCTAGCTTCTGTTTTAGCCGGAAGATCGGATTATGAGGTAAGCGAAGGTTCTGTGGAATTCTTTGGTAAAGATTTATTAGACTTATCGCCTGAAGCGCGTGCCGCAGAGGGTTTGTTTTTAGCTTTTCAATATCCTGTGG
Organism: Cytophagaceae bacterium; assembly: GCA_947471105.1. GTDB lineage: Bacteria > Bacteroidota > Bacteroidia > Cytophagales > Spirosomataceae > Aquirufa. The sequence continues at coordinate 3,744 of CANIYB010000195.1, read as the reverse complement.
AGATTCCTGGAGTTTCTACCACGAATTTTATGAAGTCGGCCATTAACGAGATTCGTAGCTACCGAGGTCAAGATCCTATGGATGCTGTTCAGTTTTTGAAAATGTTCAAAGAAAAAATGGCCTATGTGAACATAGACCAATCTTTATTGAGCAGAGCACTGAATGAAGGCTTTTCTGGTGGTGAGAAAAAAAGAAACGAAATATTCCAAATGGCAGTTCTAGAGCCTAAATTGGCCATCCTAGACGAGACGGATTCTGGATTAGATATTGATGCACTTCGCATCGTGGCAGAAGGGGTCAATAAATTAAAAACTCCTCAAAATGCGACAATCTTAGTGACTCATTACCAAAGACTTTTGGACTACATCATTCCTGATTTTGTACACGTTCTTTACAAAGGGAAGATTGTGAAATCAGGCAACAAGGATTTGGCCTTAGAATTAGAAGAGAGAGGATACGATTGGATTATTTCTGCCTTAGATTAGATAAAATGTTAGAGAAAACATTAGTAGATAGCATCAAACAAAATCATTCATTGACCCAAGCTAAGCAATGGGCCCTGGAGAAATTTATTGATAAAGGTTTTCCGACCAGCAAATGGGAGGAATGGAAATATGCCTCTTTAAAGCATTTGAATGAGCATCATTGGCAATGGTCGCCTGAAACATTAAGCGTTAATTTGCCTAAGCCTGCTTGGAAGCATAGTGCCATTATCCAGACATTAAATGGGAATACCCATTCAGAAGGGGCCTTGCCTCAGGGAATTGCTCTTTTGTCCGTTTCCGAATTTATGGCTCAAAACCCTACCTTCGAATCCGTGTGGAAGGCAAGAAATCCTATTTTGGATCAAAATTCCTTGTACGATTTAAATGAAGCATTGACTTCTGATTATGCGGTTTTATGGGTTAAGAAAGGGGTTAAAATTGCGGTGCCTTTGTTGCATCATTATGTAGTTTCGGGCCAAGAAGACACCGCCGTACAATCAAAAATATTCATTTATTTGGAGGAGGATTCGGAAATCACTTGGTTCGAACAACAACGTTCTGAGTCTAGCCATGCGATTTTGTCGAATTACGTGCAGGAGATTTGGGTTTCAAAAAATGCCCATCTTACTTTGATTAAAGATCAAGACTTGCAGCAAAGCATTACGCATGTGGATCATACGTTTATATTCCAACAAGAAAGCTCGTTGGTCGATGCGTTTACATTTTCAATTAATGCAGCTTATTTACGAAATAACTTACATTTCTACATTGATGGTCCACAGGTCGTTTCTAATTTGAACGGTTTGTACGTTCCCGGGGAAGACCAATTAATGGATACCCATTCGGTCGTAGATCATCGCATGCCTCATTCAGAGTCCAATGAATTATATAAAGGAGTTTTGATGGGAAATGCGACTGGCGTTTTCAATGGTAAAATCTTTGTTCGTCCTGACGCTCAAAAAACAAATGCATTTCAAAGTTGCAAAAATGTGTTAGCCTCAGATCGAGCGACGATGAACACAAAACCCCAACTGGAAATATGGGCGGATGATGTAAAATGTTCACACGGAACGACCACGGGACAGTTGAGCGACGAAGCTTTGTTTTATATGCGTTCCAGAGGAATTTCAAAAGCCACAGCACAGACTTTGTTGCTATTGGCCTTCGTTCAGCAGGTGATAGATAAATTAGCGCATGCAGAAATTCGTGCGGAATTGTCTAAAAAAATTGTGAATAAAATACAAGCTTCTTTAGGTTTAACCTTATCATAATGACCTTAGATATACAGAAGATTCGTGCTGATTTTCCAGTGTTAGACCAACAGGTCAACGGTTCGCCGCTGATTTATTTTGATAATGCAGCAACTACCCAAAAACCTAAGTCGGTCATTGATGCCTTGTCTCATTACTATACATCAGACAATGCGAACATTCATCGGGGCATTCATGCCCTAGCTGAACGCGCGACTACTGCTTTTGAATTAACAAGAACTAAAATAAAGGAATTTATTAATGCTCCTTCTTCGGATCAAATTATATTGACTGCCGGAACGACAGGAAGTATCAATTTAGTGGCTCAGACCTTTGGCCGTGCTAATTTTTCAAAAGGAGATAAGATTTTAATTTCGAATTTAGAGCATCATTCGAATATTGTGCCATGGCAAATGATCGCCGAGGAAAAAGGCGCAATCATCAAGGTAATTCCGGTGGATGAAAGAGGTGTTTTAGATCTTGAGGCTTTTCGTAATTTATTGGACGCTAGCGTAAAATTAGTGGCCGTTAATCATGTGTCTAACGCGATTGGGACCATTAACCCCATTGCCGAAATGATTCGATTGGCTCATGCACATGGAGCAAAAGTATTGATTGACGGAGCACAATCCGTCGCACATTTAGATGTGGATGTTCAAGCTTTAGACATTGATTTCTTTGCTTTTTCAGCACATAAATTGTTTGGGCCTACGGGGGTTGGAGTTTTATACGGGAAGCGTGAATTGTTAGAATCCATGCCGCCATATCAAGGTGGGGGTGAAATGATTAAAGAAGTTTCTTTTGAGGGAACAACTTACAATGAATTGCCCTATAAATTTGAGGCGGGCACACCCAATATTGCGGATGTAATTGCCTTTTCAGCCGCGATTGACTATGTAAATGCTTTGTCGAAAGAAGCTTTATTTACCCAAGAATTGGCACTTTTAGCCTATGCAACGGAACAATTGAGTACCATACCTGGTTTAAGAATCATTGGTACGGCACCTGATAAAATTGCCGTCATTAGTTTTGTGATTGATGGAATACATCCACAAGACTTAGGTGTGTTGTTGGATAAATTTGGCATAGCGATTCGAACGGGACATCATTGTGTACAACCTTTAATGAAGCGTTTTGGGTTGCCGGGAACTTGCCGGGCCTCATTTGCGTTTTATAACACATTTGAAGAAATAGATTTATTTGTGAAGGCCTTACGTAGGTCGATTAATATGTTACAATAATGGCTCAAAGCATACAAGAAACCCAAGAAGAGTTAATCGAGGAGTTTGGTTTATTTGATGACTGGGCTGATAAATACGAGTATTTGATTGACCTAGGTAAAAAGTTGCCTAGTTTATCTGAAGACTTAAAGACGGAAGAAAATGTCATTAAGGGTTGTCAAAGCCGAGTTTGGTTGCATGCTAAAAAGCAGGGAGATCAAATCGTTTTTGAAGCTGATTCAGAGGCGGTGATTGTTAAAGGAATGATCAGCATGTTGATTCGGGTATTATCCCATCATACCGCAGAGGAAATTATGAAGGCGGATTTATATTTTATTGATCAAATCGGCATGAGCCAGCATCTAGCGCAAACGCGTTCAAATGGTTTGTTATCGATGGTAAAACAAATGAAAAATTATGCTTTGGCCTTTTCAGCGAAGTAAAAAAAATATGGAAGAGAAAACGACGACATCCTTACAAATGACGGAGGTTGAACTTAAGGAAAAAGTGATCAAGGCAATTAAAACCGTCTACGATCCAGAAATACCTGTTGACGTATATGAATTAGGTCTTATCTACGAAGTGAAAATATTTCCGGTCAACAACGTGTACATCTTAATGACGTTAACTTCCCCATCTTGTCCATCTGCGGAAAGTATTCCAGTGGATATAGAAAAGGCGGTGAGGGAAATAGAAGGAATTGCTGAGGTTTCGGTCGAGCTAACTTTTGATCCTCCATATGCACAAGACATGATGTCAGAGGTGGCCAAGTTAGAATTAGGTTTTATG
>CANIYB010000194.1 GCA_947471105.1 Cytophagaceae bacterium | reverse complement strand
TTGTATTTCGCAAATCCACGATTGTAAAATGAAATCGGATTGGGATTAGCAATATTTTTTTCAATCTCAATGCTAAAATTCCTTAATGCATCGGCGTAATTGCCCGTTTTGTTTTGGGTAATGCCTAATTCAAGGTAATTAGGGGCGGCGTCTTGGGCATAAACTATAGAGGTGAAAAATAAATTCAACAATAACAAAATGGAAATTCGCTGTAACATAGGAGGATATTTTTTTGTAAAAATAGTCAATTTTCTAGCTTAGAAAAATTTGACTTACACCAAAAATCACAATCATAAACAAAGTGCTTAAAGCTGTCTTTTTTAAGTATGGATCTATTTGGGCGGGTGTCATTTTTGAATTCAATTGCTTGATGATTTGAACCAATGGGTACCATCCTGCCATAATGATGATGTTCTGTGACAACTGAATAGGTTTTCCCTGATACATCAGATAGATAATGAAGGTGCAAATGCCTAAAAGCATAATTGTTTTTTGGTAGTAGAAACCATAAAGTTTTCCTATTCTAACAGGAATGGATAGCTTTCCTGTTTTCCGATCATTTTCTATATCCCTTAAGTTGTTCAAATTCAATACGGCAACAGATAAAAACCCACATCCTGAGGCAGGAATTAAAATGTAATAATTTAAAACTTCAGTTTGTAAATAATAGGTTCCAAAGGTACCTACCCAACCAAAAAATAGAAATACTGAAATGTCACCCAAGCCCATGTAGCCATAAGGTCTTTTGCCAACTGTATAAGCGATTGCTGCTATAATAGTGAGCAGACCTAGCCCAACAAAAGTGATAATCGTTTGTGGCTTAGCGTATTGCAATGCAAAATAAAGAAGACTTATTCCTGAAATAAATGAAAGGCTTGCCGCTAAAATAACAGCACTTTTCATTTCGGATGCACTTATTTTTCCAGTTTGAACGGCCCTAAGAGCCACTTTTCTATTTTTATTATCTACTCCATTTTTCGAATCTCCTAAATCATTCGCAAAATTTGAAAGGATTTGGAGAAGTAATGTGGTTAGTATAGCAAGGGATGCAGTTAAAAAAGAAAATTTTCCAGCCGCATAGGCCAGAAAATTTCCTAATAAAATACTTGAAATCGCAAGGGGCAAGGTACGAGGTCTCGCAGCCTCAATCCATCGGTTCATGTGATTTATTTGTTCAATGCTGCTATGAATTCAGGGCTTGTTGGCTTAATTCCAGAAGCGAAGAAATTAACTAATTCTCCTTTTTCATTGATGACATATTTGCAGAAATTCCAACTTGGTTCTTTTTCGTTCCAACCATTTTGGTTTTTTTCTGAAAGCCACTTGTATAACTCACATTTCTCTCCGCCTTTAACAACCACTTTTTCCATCATTTGGAAGGAAACTCCATAATTTTTTTGACAGAAAGTAGCTATTTCGGCATTTGTTCCAGGCTCTTGTCCCCCAAATTCATTGGCAGGAAAACCTAAGATTACAATGTCTTTATTTGCTTGATGGAATTTCTCCCAATCTGCATATTGTGGAGTATATCCACATTTCGAGGCGGTATTTAATACGACAATCTTTTTTCCTTTGAATTGAGAAAAGTCGATTACTTTTCCGTCGATGGTCTTCATTTTAAACTGATGAAAGTTCTTTTCAGCGGTTGTTTCCATTTGGTTTGGACGCGTTAATACGGTGTTTTGGGTGAATGGCAATGCTAATGCCGTTAAAATAGATCCAATTTTCATAAAGCTTGCTAACATGATGGTCAAAATTAAAAAGGTTAAAAAAATGATATACTTACGTTTCATTACATTTTATTGGGTGAAACTATTCCTAATAACGAAAATGCATGCTGAATTGTTTTGCCCGTAATGTCTGCCAAAGTTAATCGAATGTTTCGTTTATTTTCATCCTCCTCTTTCAAAATACTTAATTCATTATAAAGTTTATTGAATTGCTTCGCTACATCATACGCATACATCGCAATTAATGAGGGGGAAAATGCTTCTGCAGCGGTCTCAATAATACTTTTATATTGGCCCAAAATATAGATTAAATCTATTTCAGTGACGGCTAATTCTACGCCGTTGGCATGTCTATTCATGAGATCAATGCCCGATTCCATTGCTTTCCTAGTGATGGAGCAGATCCTTGCATGCGTATATTGAATAAATGGCCCCGTATTGCCTTGAAAATCGATGGATTCTTCTGGGTTAAACATCATCCTTTTCTTGGGGTCCACTTTCAATAAAAAGTATTTCAAAGCCCCCATGCCAAGTTGTTGGTATAATTCGTTCGACGCTTCTTCCGTAAAACCATCCGTTTTTCCCAACTCCATAGTTCGTTCCTTGGCGGTTTGTACCATTTCAGCCATTAAATCATCCGCGTCTACAACAGTGCCTTCACGCGATTTCATTTTTCCACTGGGTAAATCAACCATCCCGTAGGATAAGTGGAAATTGCCATGGGAGTAGGGTTTATTTAATTTTTTCAAAATGTGGAACAACACTTCAAAATGATAATCTTGTTCATTCCCTACCACATAGATGGATTTTTTTGCTCCAAAATCTTCAAATTTCAATTGGGCCGTCCCCATATCTTGCGTGATATACACGGAGGTGCCATCTTTTCTCAAGACCAACTTCTCATCCAATCCCTCTTCCTCTAAATTGATCCAAACGGATTGATCTTCTTTTTGATAAAAGACTCCCTCTTTTAACCCTTCGTCGACCAATTTTTTACCTAATAAATAGGTATTTGACTCTCTATAAATTTTATCAAAATTAACGCCCATTTGCGCATAACTCTTCTCAAAACCTGCAAAAACCCAAGTATTCATGGTTTTCCAAAGGTCCATGACCTCTTGGTCTCCATTTTCCCAAGCCAACAACATATCTTGCGCTTTTAGGAGTATGGGTGCTTCTTTTTTAGCTTTTTCAGGATCTATTCCCTGCTTAATTAAAACGTCAATTTCAGATTTATAGAGTTGGTCAAAGGCTACATAATACTTCCCAACCAAATGATCCCCTTTTATTCCACTGCTTTCAGGAGTTTCTCCCTGGCCCGTAAGTTGGTACGCGAGCATAGATTTACAAATATGAATCCCTCGGTCATTGACCAAATTTGTTTTGATGACATCATATCCAGCCGCATCTAAAATTTGGGCTACGGAAAATCCAAGAAAGTTATTTCTTAAATGTCCTAAATGCAGAGGTTTATTCGTGTTGGGTGATGAATATTCAATTAATACCTTTTCACCTTTTTTATCTAATGAGAATTTTTGAGAACCTTCAATTATTTTATTTAATGCATTTATCCAAACATCATCCGTAAAACTAAAGTTTAAAAAGCCTTGAACGACTTGAAATTTTTTGACGCCTGAATAGTTCTCTAAGACAAATTGGCCTAGTTTCTCGGCAATGGCCGCGGGTGCTAAACCAGCTTGCTTAGTAAAAGGGAAAACAACAAAGGTGTAGCTTCCTTCAAATTCCTTTTTGGTTTCTTGCAAAACCAAGTCGTTTGCCTGAATTTCAAATAATGAGGATAAGCCATTTTTTAAGGCTTCAATTAATTGCTTTTGTACTAATAACATATTAAAATAATTGGATTTAATGCTCCCCAATAATCGACAAAGGTAGCCAATTTGGATCAAATATTGCGATTTGACTTAATAAATGAGGAATTAAATCTTACCTTTGTGCCCATTATGTTGAATCTATATGCTGATGCGATTGCCTCTTTAAAGTCTGGAGGTGTAATATTATATCCAAGTGACACCATTTGGGGTTTGGGCTGTGATGCCCGTATGGATGCGTCCATTGAAAAACTCTTTGACATTAAAAATAGACCTGAAAATAAGGGATTGATTTTGTTGATTTCCAAAATTGAACAATTAAGTGAATATGTGGAGCAGGTCCCGGAAATCGCTTGGGATTTAGCTGAGTTTGCGGAAGATCCATTGACCATTATATATCCAAAAGGCAAAAATGTCAGTAAGTATATGTTGGGCCCCGATGGCAGCATCGCGATTCGATTGTTGAAAGATGAATTTTGCAAGGGTTTGGTCTATCGCTACCAGCGGGGGATTGTTTCCACCTCGGCGAATATTTCAGGAGCTTCATCGCCAACTGACTTTGCCAGTATTTCGGAATCCATCAAATCGCAGGTGGATTATATTTTACAACCGGAAAAATCGGATAAAAAAGGAGGCTTAAAATCTTCCAAAATAATTAAATTAGGCTTAGATGGTGAATATACGATGATACGATCTTGATGAAATCCGGCATAGAAATTATTGAAAATCCAATTTTCAAGATCATTGGGGAGGCCTCAGATTTCTTGGGATTAGAAACCTATGTGGTCGGAGGTTTTGTCCGAGATAGCTTGTTGGCCCGTGAATGTAAAGACATTGACATTGTTTGTTTAGGTTCAGGAATAGGATTAGCTGAAGAGGTGGCGAAGCGATTTAATTTATCGGAACAATCGGTCTCTATTTTCAAGAATTTTGGTACGGCTATGTTGAAAGTGGATGACTGGGATTTGGAATTTGTGGGGGCGAGGAAGGAATCATACCAGCGGGATTCTCGGAAGCCTTTGGTTTTGGAGGGTAGTTTGGAGGATGATCAAAATAGACGAGATTTCACGATTAATGCATTAGCCGTTTCGATCAATAAAAACACTTGGGGTTCTTTATTAGATCCATTTGGAGGGATTGATGATTTAAAAGCTAAAATAATTCGGACACCATTAGAGCCTGGGATTACTTTTTCGGATGATCCTTTGCGCATGATGCGTGCGGTTCGTTTTGCGACGCAGTTGGGCTTTGACATTTTCCCAGAAACTTTTGAAGCTTTAACTACGGAGAAAGATCGATTAGCCATTATTTCGATGGAGCGTATTTCGGAGGAGTTGAACAAAATTATTCTTTCTGATCGGCCTTCCTATGGATTCT
>CANIYB010000193.1 GCA_947471105.1 Cytophagaceae bacterium | reverse complement strand
TAGAAAATGGCGAAGTCAAGGGGGTACAAACCCGCATGGGCATGAGCTATTTTGCTCCTAGTGTCGTGCTGACGAATGGGACGTTTTTGAATGGCCTCATTCATATAGGAGAAAAGAATTTTGGTGGAGGAAGAATGGCTGAACCAATGGCAATAGGGCTAACCGAACAATTGATTGCACTGGGTTTTGAGTCGGGCAGAATGAAGACCGGCACGCCGCCGAGGGTAGATGGAAGGAGTTTAGATTATGCTGCGATGGAAGAGCAAAAGGGAGATGAAAATCCAAGTTCTTTTTCATACCTAAGCGAGACACACATTAAGGAACAGCGTTCTTGCTGGATCACGCATACGAATTTAAAAGTTCACGAAGCATTAAGAAAAGGCTTTGACAAATCCCCCATGTTTGCGGGAAGAATCAAAGGATTGGGGCCACGATATTGTCCGTCTGTTGAGGATAAAATAAATCGATTTGCGGATAAAGACAGCCATCAAATATTTGTGGAGCCGGAGGGTTGGAGAACAGTTGAAATTTATGTCAACGGCTTTTCAACTTCACTCCCAGAAGAAATACAATTTGAAGCGATTCGTTTGATTCCCGGATTTGAAAAAGCCAAAATGTTTAGGCCTGGATATGCGATTGAATATGACTATTTCCCGCCGACCCAATTAAAGTCGACGCTTGAAACAAAACGAATTTCAGGTCTGTTTTTCGCGGGCCAAATAAATGGGACAACGGGATATGAAGAGGCGGCTTGCCAAGGACTCATGGCGGGAATTAATGCGCATCAAAAAACACATCAATTGGATCCTTTTACCTTGTCGAGATCAGATGCTTACATTGGGGTTTTGATTGACGACTTGATCAACAAAGGAACAGATGAGCCCTACCGTATGTTTACGTCACGGGCCGAGTTTAGAACCTTGCTCAGACAAGACAATGCGGATGAGCGGTTGACCGACAAAGGGTTTAACCTAGGCCTGGCCACCCAAAAAAGAATGGATCGATTTATTCAGAAAAAATCGAATGTGGCTGCTCTCATGAATGAAATTAAAACGATCAAAATTCGGCCAGAAAATATTAACGATTGGCTTGAAAATAATCAAAGTTCCCCTATCCGAGAAGGTACTCCTTTGGTCAATTTATTAAGGCGATCTGATTTAAGTTTTGAGGCATTACTTACCAACGAACATTTTAAAGAAATAAAAAACGGGTATAGCAATGAAGAGCTGGAACAAGTAGAAATCATTGTTAAATACGAGAGCTATATAGAAAAAGAAAGACTCATGGTGGACAAAATGAAAACCATGGAAGACTTAGCGATTCCACTAAGTTTTGATTATGATAAAATCAAAACTTTATCTACAGAATCAAGGATAAAACTAAAAGCCATTAGGCCAGAAACCATAGGCCAAGCAAGTAGGATTTCCGGAGTTTCGGCGTCTGATGTTTCCATTTTACTTTTGTTTATGGGTCGATAATCATGGAAAAACTAAGCACCTGTCCTGCCTGCGGAGAAACAAAATTATTGCCCTTTTTAACGGCAAAGGATTATACCGTTTCTAAGGAAAATTTCGAGATCGATCGTTGCGATGCTTGCGATTTGTTGTTTACAAATCCTAGGCCAACAGCCACCGAGGCCGGTCCATATTATAAGTCGGACAATTATATATCACATAGCGACACCCAAAAAGGAATCATCAATAAACTCTATCACCTCGTCAGAAATTTTACATTAAAACAAAAAACGGCCTGGATCGAAAAAGAGAAAACGGGCAATCTTGAACTTTTAGATATTGGTTGCGGAAATGGGCATTTTCTCCATGCGTGCCAAAAAGCCGGATGGAAGATTAGCGGAATGGAGTTGGACCCTGCAACAGCCGCGCGAGCAGAATCCATCTTGGGCATCGACATTTATCCATCGATTAAAGAGATTCCCAAAGAAGAAAAATTTAGATTGATTTCACTTTGGCACGTATTGGAACACGTATACGAGCTTGACGAATATTTCACCTTTTTCAAATCTCGAATATCGAAAGAGGGCGTCTTAATTTTGGCCTTGCCTAATTCTAAAAGTTTTGATGCGCAGTATTTTAAAGAGCATTGGGCAGCTTATGATGTACCGAGACATATCTACCATTTCGACCCAAGCACGATAGAATCCTTGGCTAAAAAACATGGCTTCAAATTAAAATCAAAAAGGGGTCAGATTTTCGACAGTTTTTATATTTCATTGCTTAGTCATGAATATAAAACGGGCAAGAAGAAATTGATCCCATCATTTGTGATCGGCTTGTGGTCCAACATAAATGCATATTTCGGGAAGGGAAATTATTCAAGTAATTTATATATTTTTGAGCATGTCTGATCTTCGAAGCAAACAGGTTGTTCTCCTTTTCTTTTTGTTCATTGCGACTTTATTAATCATTCAAAGTTGTGCCCAAATGGCTAGCCCTCCGGGCGGTAAAAAAGATACGCTCGCTCCTAAAATAGTCACCTCCATTCCGCTCAATAAAAGCAAAAATTACAAGGGTAAAAAATTGGAGCTAAGCTTTAATGAATACATTAATGTTCGAAATCTAAATCAAGAATTACTGATTACCCCGAATATTGGAACGTATCAAACTCGCATAAGGCCAAATGGATTAAGCATTTTATTAGATAGCGCCCTAAAAGACCAAACAACATATACGTTCAATTTTAGAAATTCGATCGAGGATATGTCCGAAAGAAATGTTGGCAAGAATATCAAACTCGTATTTAGCACATCGAACACGATTGATTCATTAAGCATCACAGGGAAAATCAAATCGATCGACCAAAATAAAGCTTTTGAAAATGTGTTGGTGGGATTATATCCCTATAATGACACCCTAAGAATTGACAAGGCAAAGCCCTATTATTTCACCAAAACGGACACCTCAGGTATTTACACATTGGAAAATTTGGCTCAAGGGAAATATTACATGGCGGCATTTATAGACGGAAATAACAACTTGTTGTATAACTCCAATAAAGAGCCCGTCGATTTTATGACTGAGCCGTTTTTGACCCTAAATAAAAATGAGGTCAAAAACTTTTCTATTTCGCTTCAGAACCTTGATCCATTAAAAATCACCAAAACAACTAGTACCGCAAAAACGGTTTTGTATGAAATGAGTCGAGGGATTAAAGAATTAGAATTAGTAAATAAAAAAGACTTGATTTATCAGATAGAGGGGAATAAAAACATCCGCATATATGTCAAAAACCAAGATCCAAAAGACACCCTGTTTTTGACTGCCAACCTGATCGATTCGTTAAATAGGCCTTATAAAATACCCTTAAAGGTAAAGTTTAGGGAATTGCTGAAAAAAGAAAAAGCCACACAAACACCTTTACAGGTAAGCTATTTGCCGGCTCAGGGAAAATATGTTTCGCCCGAGGATTCGTTGGTTCTTAGCTTTCCCAAGCCCGTTGTTTCCTGGGATAGCAAACGCGTCCAATTTAAAACGGAGGAGAACGAAACAATCACGCTGCCCGATGAAGCATACCTGTGGAACAAATATTCGAATCAATTAACCATTAAACGATCATTTTTGCCCTACAGGGAGAAGTTCTTGCTCAACTTAGAAAAGGGCGCATTTGTTAGTGCAGAAAACGATTCCAGTGACCTACAAAAACAAGCATTTCAATTTCAAGATTTGGAGGAATATGGAAGCATAGAGGGTCGTGTCGGCGAAAGGCCCAATACCTATATTGTACAGCTTCTGAATGCTTCTAACATGCAAGTGTTATATGAACAGAATACAAGCCAAAAATTCAATTTTCTACATGTGGAACCAGGCGTCTATATCATTAGAGCCATAGAAGATAAAAATAAAAACGGCTATAAAGATATTGGCAATTTTATACTAAAAACAAAGCCGGAAAGCGTGTTTTACTTAGAAGGAAAGGTCAAATTAAAAGCCAATTTTCAAATAACTGATTTGTTGATAAGTACCCAAAACTAGTGTGGATAAGTGACTTAATTGTACACATATTATCCACAAAAATTAAACCTTATTGTGCATAAATAAAAAACAAAAGCAAACATGTGGATAAGTTCCTATTTATCCACACTCAAATGAAAACTTGTCCACATCATAAAAATAGAATTATAAAAGCTAAGTGTTTAAATATCTACTCATTACAAACCAATTTAAGACTTATGCACTTATCCACAGAGAACAATAATGAAGAACAAAAAAGATATATTTAAAATTTTATTTCTTTTAATTATACTATGTGGATAAAGTGTTTCTTTTTATGCCTCATTTTTAATCAAGTCTTTGGATTTGATGATCGTATTATTGTTCAAGATTCCACCTCCAATCAAAAGTTTAAATCTGAATTCAAATCCATTCAATTAATTAAGAACGAAAAAAAGCGTTTGAAATTAATGGGAGAATTTATCAATAATCAGGTAAATACTGGTGATTTATTTTCAAATTATTCATATCAATTGTTTAATGAGGATAATTTAGCATCAATATGGCTTGATGAATGTGGAAAGAATGTGGATAACTTATTAAAAACAGGGGATTTATCTCTAGCACAGCAATTTGCCTATCGATTATATGAAGAGCAAATCCCTTTTTTAGAAATAGAGCGTTTATTCATTCAAAAAATCCAACAATTTCCGGATAACCCTGATTGGATTGAGTTATTGGTGAGTACTTATATTTTCAATGGGGATTGGGAAAAGGCTTGGTATCAGCGAAGGGCTTTGGATATGCGCTTTAAAAACGAGCAAGGTAAACGCGTGTTAGAATTTGCTTCCTACATTTTTCAAAGTCAGCAATGGTCCTTGGCTAGTCAAATATTTGATTATTTGATCAAGAGCTATCCAAGTTCTAACCAGAGGCCCCGTTGGCAACAAATGTCCATTGCCGCCCGAGAGCAAGTTGTACTAAGAAAGGAAAAGCCTCAAAT
>CANIYB010000192.1 GCA_947471105.1 Cytophagaceae bacterium | reverse complement strand
TGATTTGTCTATACCACATCTTTTTTTCGGTCAAATGGGGCATCAAAAATTCCCTCAATTACCCCATTTATTTATTGGCCCCAAGGTCTAATTTGTTTTATGTCGCAGCAGCAGAAACGATGAAAGACGATGGCTTGTTGCCAAGAATTTTTGCTCAAGCCGGAGCTATTTTAGTCAATCATTCTTGGAGGGCAAAAGGAGAAGATGTAAAACGTGAAGTGGATTTAGAGGCTGTTGCCAAAATAGGAAAAGGCTTAAAATGTGGCTGGGTCATTAGTTTTCCGCAGGGAACGACACGCGCTTTTGCGCCTCTTAGAAAAGGGACGGCCCATTTAATTAAGGGCGAAAATCCGTTGGTCGTACCTGTGCGAATTAATGGATTTAGAAGGGCTTTTGATAAAAAAGGCTTGTTGATGAAAAAGCGGAATACGAATTTAACGGTAGAATTTAGAGAACCCATTCGGTTTAATCCGGAAGATTCTGTCGACGCAATCATGCAAAAATTAACTATGGAGTTGGGATTAGATTTGGACGATGCTAACCAAGACTAAAGGACTTGTTCTACATAATTTAAAGTACCGAGAAACATCGTTGTTGGTGACTATTTACACCGCCGAGTTCGGTATCGCATCCTACATAGAAAATGGAGTAAGATCGGCCAAGGCGAAGCATAAAATGGCGCTGTTCCAACCCTTGACTCTGTTAGAGTTGGAAGTTTTTCACAAACCTGGCCGAGGACTTCACCGTATTTCAGAAGCCAAATGCTATTTTCCTTATCGCCAAATTCCTTTTGACGTAGGCAAATCAAGCATCGCTTTATTTTTAAGTGAGATATTAGGCAAAGTTTTAAAAGAAGAAGAAGCGAATTTCCCTTTGTATGATTTTCTAGAAGACTCGTTCCAATTTTTGGATGGAGCTCTAGGGAATTATGAAAATTTTCATATCCAATTTCTTTGGAATTTAGCCTCATTTTTAGGCTTTGCACCCGGGAGTACGGAGGAGTTGATCGACCAATTAAAACAGTCGCAATTTTCGGGGGCAAATGTCATTGATGCTAAATTATTGAGCGACCTTGTCATGGCAAATTATGGCGAGTCCTTTCTAATTTCTAGGGCTCAACGAAAGGAATGTTTGTCCGGACTTTTGTATTTTTATCGGCTGCATATGGAGTCCTTTGGAGAACTCAGGTCTTGGGAAATTTTGCAAGAAGTCATGGCATGAAATATAGTATATCCGTAGAAAAAGAAAATTGGCTCCAAATAACCTGTGAGTTTCAACCTAAGAAATTGGGGAGGCTGAAAATAGGATTGCCTATTTGGCGGCCGGGGCGATATCAAGTGCAAAACTTTGCCAAAAACGTACCCGAAATTTCAGCCTATCAGGTAGAAAAACAGGTCTCAATAGACAAGATTGAATCTTCGGTTTGGGAAATAAATTGTACAGAAATTAACCCCATTAAACTCGTATACACCTATTTTGCGGTTCAGCGAGATGCGGGAGGTTCGGTGGCAAATGCGGAAATGT
Organism: Cytophagaceae bacterium; assembly: GCA_947471105.1. Classification (GTDB taxonomy): domain Bacteria; phylum Bacteroidota; class Bacteroidia; order Cytophagales; family Spirosomataceae; genus Aquirufa. The sequence continues at coordinate 3,453 of CANIYB010000192.1, read as the reverse complement.
TGTACATTAATTTTGTCAATTGCCTCGTTTGTCCTTTAGGGTTTGAAAATCAGGGATGCGACGTGACGATAAAATTTCCGGGCCATTGGCAGTTTGCGACGTCTTTAGCTTTTAAAAATAATGTGTTTCAAGCGCGTACTTATCGGGAATTAGTGGATTCCCCCTTTCTTGCAGCGGCACAAATCTTTTCACATGCATGGAAGGAAGCCGGGGCCCAATTTTTTATACAGGGCATAGGTCCATCCACTGTTTTTACGGACCCATTGATCGACGCGTATCAAAAAATTGTTGCTTTTCAATGTGCTTGGATGGGGGAATTGCCGGTCAAGAAATATCATTTTTTACATTGGATTTGCCCTGAACCTTTTTATCATGGAGTGGAACATACCAAATCCACCATGATGGTCATGGGACCAGAAGATCGGGCGTGTTACGATGATTTAATTGGCCTAGCTTCGCATGAATTTTTTCATGTGTGGAATATTGCCACGATCCGACCAAAGCCATTATTGCCGTATCGATTTACTGAAATTACCTATTTTGAAACGGCCTGGATTGTGGAAGGCGTGACGACCTATTTGGGAGATTGGTTTTTAAAAGCCTCAGGCGTCATTCAAGAAGAGGAATATTTGAATTTACTATTGGGGAATTTAAAATTACATTTTGACCGAGACCGTTATTCGGTTCAGTCGCTCACCCAGAGTTCGATGGATTTATGGCTGGACGGCTACGGCCCCTCCACCCCCGGAAAACGAGTGTCCATTTATTTTAAAGGAGCGATTGTTGCCTTGGGATTAGACTTATTAATCCAACAAAAATTTGGGGGTGCCAAGTCCATTCGAGAGGTGATGCAACAGATGAATGCTCACTTTGGACATCTGAAAAAAGGATATGAAACAATTGATTTTTTTAGGATAGCCGAAGAAGTATATGAAGCACCGTTAACCGAATTTTGGAATGTTTGGGTCTTCGGATCGGAGGATTTATTAGGTCCATTGGCCGTTATTTTACGAAATTCCGGATTAGATTTATCGGAAGATCCTGCGGTTGGACTTCAGCTCAACAAAATTTCCTAGTTATTTTTCGTGTGGCGACTCGTTTTTAAGGAAAGAATAGTTCTTTTTAGGCGTATGATTTGAGCAAATATCAAACAATTGAAATATAAGTTTACTTATTTTCCTGTAATGATATATTATGTCGAATGAGGGCGCTACCAATTTTCTAATTGTTTTTGAATTTTGTAGTTATGAAAGACTTCGCCTCTCGAATTCGGAAAATTAGAAATGCCAAGGATTATACCCAAGAGTATGTGTCTATGCAATTAGGCATCACGATGTCGGCCTATTCGAAAATTGAACGGGGAATCACCGACCCTTCCTTGTCTAGGATGATGCAAATCGCCGCAATTTTGGAATTTGAATTATCTGATTTTTTTCAAGTTAGAAATAGTTCCGAAACACCAAATTGGGAAGATGAATCAAAGTTCCAAGAATATGGTTTTGTTACTCGGAAAGAGTTTGCCGAATACGTCCGGGTGGTTACTGAATTACAGGCCAAATTGAACGAGATTCAGAACAAATTATCGCAATAAAAATTATATTCTGTACCTTTGTTTTCTAATTTAATTTCGATGTTACAAAGGCCCCGTAGAAATCGTTCCAGTGCTGTAATTCGTTCCATGGTCGAGGAAACTAGACTTTCCGTGAAGGATATGTTATTTCCCTTATTCGTCATGGAGGGGAAAAATGTAAGCACCGAAATCAAATCCATGCCTGGCATTTATCGCTACTCAACGGATTTGTTATTAAAAGAAATTGAATCATGTGTCCAATTGGGCATCCAATCGTTTGCCCTATTCCCTCAAATAGCTGAGTCAAAAAAGGACTCTATGGCTACAGAAAGCTATAAAAAAGGGTCTCTATATCTAGAGAGCATTTATGAGGTAAGCAAAAGATTTCCTGAAATCAGTCTCTTGACGGATGTTGCGATGGACCCATACAGTTCAGATGGGCACGACGGAATCGTTCAAGGAGGCCAAATTTTAAATGATGAAACATTACCTGTTTTGGCTAAAATGGCGATTGCCCAAGCACAAGCAGGTTCTAAATTGATCGGCCCCTCAGACATGATGGATGGCCGTATCGGATATTTGCGCGAGTCATTAGACGACGCAGGCTTCTCCAATGTGGGTATTATGGCCTATACAGCTAAATACGCATCCGCTTTTTATGGACCTTTTCGGGATGCACTTGAGTCTGCGCCTAAATTTGGCGATAAGAAAACGTATCAAATGAATCCGGCCAATCGCCGAGAAGCGCTAATCGAATTGGAATTAGATGAATCCGAAGGGGCCGATTTTCTCATGGTTAAACCTGCTTTGGCTTATTTAGATATCATCGCTTTGTTAAGGGAAAATTCGCATTTGCCCATTGCCGCTTATAATGTTTCAGGGGAATATGCGATGGTAAAGGCGGCGGCCCAACAAGGTTGGATCGATGGGGAAAAGGCCATGCTGGAATGTTTATTGTCCATCAAACGAGCAGGAGCCCAAGTGATTTTAACCTATTTTGCCAAAGAGTTTGCTCAATTAAAAATTTCATAAATTATGTCGTCTGATCGCTATATGCAACGAGGAGTTTCTGCCTCAAAAGAAGATGTTCATCGGGCGATTGCCAATTTAGACAAGGGAGTTTTTCCAGGCGCTTTTTGTAAAATTTCACCCGATATTTTGGGCGGCGATCCGGCGTATTGCAACATTATGCATGCGGATGGGGCAGGCACAAAGTCTTCTTTGGCCTATTTGTATTGGAAAGAAACAGGAGATATTTCGGTTTGGCGTGGCATTGCCCAGGATGCGGTGGTGATGAATACAGACGATTTGATCTGTGTGGGAGCGACGGACCAGATGCTACTTTCGTCCACCATTGGGCGAAATAAAAATTTAATTCCAGGGGATGTAATCGCTGAAATTATCAATGGTACCGAGGAGGTATTGCAAATGCTACGCGATCATGGCGTAGGAATTTATAGCACGGGTGGAGAAACGGCAGATGTGGGAGATTTAGTGCGAACGATTATTGTGGACAGTACTGTCATAGGGCGCATGAAACGCAGTGATGTGGTTTCAAATGCTAATATTCAGGCAGGAGATGTGATTGTTGGTTTGGCTTCTGATGGCCAAGCAACCTATGAAAGTAAATACAATGGGGGGATGGGAAGCAATGGCTTGACTTCTGCTCGGCACGATGTTTTGGCTAAATATTTGGCCACAAAATATCCAGAAAGTTATGATCCTTCCGTTCCTGAGTCATTGGTTTATTCAGGATCTAAGCAATTAACGGATGTTGTGGAGGGCGCGGATTTGGATGTGGGCCAACTCATTTTATCTCCTACCCGGACGTATGCGCCAGTGATTATGGCGATATTGAAGTCGATGAGATCTCAAATCCACGG
>CANIYB010000191.1 GCA_947471105.1 Cytophagaceae bacterium | reverse complement strand
TAACACGGCCGCTCGCATCCATGAACATGATCGTCGGATAACCCTCTAATGGATACATATTAGCCAAAGCCGGACCCTCGCCCGCCTCCATGTCTACGCCGATCGACACATAATGCGCATTGATGTAATCCCCTAACTCTTTATTTGGGAATACCTTAGTCTTTAACACCTTACAAGGTCCACACCATGAAGTATATGCGTCAAACATAATTAATTTCTTCTCTTTCTTCGCCTTAGCCAAAGCCTGGCGGAAACTTCCTTCAAAAAACTGTACCCCATCACCCTCCGCCGCAAATGCAGACAGACTCAACATCACCAACATAAACAACAAGACCTTTTTCATATTTTTATCATTAATTAAGGGAACAAAAAATCATTTGGCTATAAGACGCGAGGTTTCGCGTCTCTACAAAATAACGTTTGGTTAGTTATACGAATTCAACATCACCGGCATCACCAGCAATAAAATGTCCTCACTCTCATCTTGATCCGACGGAATAATTAAACCTGCTTTGTTGGGCTCACTCAATTTAATGTCCACAAACTTGGCCGACAAATTGCTCAACAACTCCGAGATTAATTTAGCGTTAAATCCTATCTCCATATCCTTACCCGAATACTCACAAGGCAACGCCTCATTCGCCTCATTCGAGTAATCCAAATCCTCCGCCGAAAGCGTTAGTAAATTAGCTGTCAATTTCAACCTGATTTGATGCGTCGTCTTATTGGAATAAATCGAAATACGTTTCACAGAGCTCAAAAACTCCAAACGATTAATCGTTAAAATTTCATTATTCTCTTTTGGTATCGCATTCTCGTATTCCGGGAAACGCTCATCTATGATCCGACAAATTAATTGGAAACTCTGGAAACTAAAGAAAGCATTTGATGCTGAAAAGTCAACCGTCACCGATGTATCATCCATCGGCAAAGTAGATTTCAAAAGCGCCAACGCTTTCTTCGGTAATATCAAACTACTCTGCGTCTCAGGACGTATATCATTTCGTCGATAACGTACCAAACGATGACCATCCGTAGCCACAAAATTAGTATGATCGCCCATCATTTGAATCAATACCCCGGTCATCGCCGGACGCATATCATCATTCGAAACGGCCAACAACGTATTCGCAATCGCTTCTCCCAACACTAAGCCCGATAAATTGATCGATTGTGTTTTAGCCACCTCTGGAATTCTAGGGAAGTCAATCGGGTTTTCACCGCTTAATTTAAAACGACCATTTTGGGTGGATATCTCCGCGCCAAAAGTACCCGGATCCGCCGCAATAGTAACCGGTTGGTCCGGCAAACTACGCAATGTCTCCAATAATAATCGGGCCGGCAACGCAATAGAGCCATTCTCAAATCCCTCCACATCTAAGGTCGTCGTCATCACCGTCTGCAAATCAGACGCAGTTAAGGTGAGTTTATCACCGGTCAACTCGACTAAAATGTTTTCCAAAATTGGAATGATAGGATTACTAGCAACCACTCCGTTGATCGCGGAAATTTGCTTTAACAGAACATTCGATGCGACTAAGAATTTCATTATTTAATTCAGCTTTAAAATTTTATTGACCCAAACGCAATCATTTTTGCGTTCAAACATTGAAGTTAAAATATTTTAAGAACTATACCAAAGGAATCAATTATTGTATTCGCTTTGAAAACCCATTTTAAGAGAAAAATGGATACCTAAATTAAATTTTTGGTATAAATAATAAAAGGGGTGAAGTCAAAGCTCCTTCCCCCTTTTATAAAACCAAACAACTTATTATCTATTTTTCGGCTGCTGTAGCTCCTTTGGCAATTGAATAAACAACTAAACCAAAACCGATTTTGTTCACCGCATCAGCAATGTTGTAAGCTAAATCGATGTTTCCAGCAAATCCGCTTAACAAGTTACCTGGTAACATCATGTATCCGATTGGATAGATAGCCCAACCTACTAATGTGAACCAACGCATTACGTTATATCCAGACTTTACAGCCTCACTTGTAGAAGCAGCTGCTAATTTAGACGCCTCACCCATGTAGATTTCATAAATGATGATTGCCCATCCTAAAGTAGAGATGATACCCCATAACACGTTTTGTGCTGGAACTACTGCCTCTCCAATGTAACCTGCAACTAACATCACCACAGATCCAAAGATTAAACGAGATAACATCCCGCCTTTAGCACCCGCTGGCTTTAAGATCAAATAATACTCGATACACATCAAAGGAACTGTTAAAGTCCAGTCAATGTAACGGAATTGTGTTGGAGACTCATGTGTGTCTAACCATACACCACGCATGTAAAAATAATGTACTGCAGCGATAAAGGTAATCAATGCTGAAATCAACAAAGATGTTTTCCACTTATCATTAACAGTTCCGCGCTCTACAATAAAGAAAATAGAGGCAGCCAACATCGACATATACCCTGTAAAGAAGGTAAAGCCAATGTAATCACCAGCAGCTAATGTGCCGTTCAATAAAATGTTTACTAAATCCATAATTAAATTGTTTAAAAAGGTTGAAAATGATTTTGTTTATAAACTCAAATATTTTTAAAATGTTTATAAAATACCAAAAAAAATTAAAAAAAATATTGAAAAAGTATAAATACGAATCGTTTGGGCATTATTTTTTTTTCACAAATTGATGCATTAACCAAAAATGTGGCATGGTCAACAACGAAAGAAAAATAAAAAAGTAATAAATCGCATAGCTATTTGAGTTCATTTTAAGAAAGAAAAAACCCATAAAAAAAGCTAAAATGCTGAAGGGTAATAATTTAGCTAAAAGAGATTTTACATTTAATTGCAAATGTTCAGCCATATCGCTCAGGCTATATACCGCATGGCAACAAGCAAAATAACAAACAAAGGCTGGCAATAAGGGGAGAAAACAGCCTAAAAGTAGTGTTAGTAAGGTATTAAAATAACGATAGATGCTCTGGCGCCTAAAACCCAAAAGAATACCAAATAAAAACAGATAGGGATAGTAATCGGGCAAAGCTGTCGGTAATGCCCAAACCCAATCTCCCAAAACCACTTTTACCTCATCATAATGGAAATAAATAATCCAACCCAATATCCCTAGGCCCAAAGACATTTTTTGGAAATAGGCATAAACCCCTTTTTCTAATTCCTCATTTTCAAAATCACCAAAATGAAAAATAGAGATCAAAATGAATATGACAAAGGATATTTTGGGAAAATAATACCACAAGAGGGCATAAAGCAGCATCACTCCCAAATAAGATCCCACGAAACGGAGTAAGGAAAACGATAAACCTTGGTCTTTTTTTTGTTTTTGAATGAGCAAATGATCCCCCGCCCCATGTGGAATACCCAATAAAAACATGAAAATAAACGTAAATGCATAATCAAAATAAGGATTGCTAGGTTCTACCCAAAAGCGCAAACCACAATATCCGATCGTGACGATGGATCCAAAAAATCTCTTTATTTGGACCGGGTAAAACTTTTCCATAAATGCGTTAAAAATAGGCGAATGGGGAGTCTAAAGAATATCTGAATCTCTTGAATGAGTGTGCTTTTTTCATCCAAAAACATCAATATTTGTGGCATCGGCACTGAATGAAAGAGTCGTTTCATCACCTCAGGGAGTTGTTTCGTATCCGTTTTGATGATGCTTAACAATAAACGATCATAAAATCGGAAGCGCCCAGGTCTTTTTCTAATTGAATTGGAAACGATGTTTTTCGCGTCTTGATGCATCCGAGTAAACGCATATCCCGTGGATGCCTTTACCTGCCCAGCCGCCGTGCCTATTTTAAGGATTCCACCTGATTCCAGTTGGAACTCATAATCACTCATCGGGATACTACCCATTTCTTCCTTTTCCAATGCATACGGAATAGCCCCCAATTTAGTCTTCCAATATTCTTCCCAAAGTTCCTTATAATAGGTTAATTCATATTTCTTCTTGCTAAAGACGGTGGTCTCTACCAATGCATGCGTTTTGCTGAAGGGTAATATATAATGGAAACAGGTGAAATGTTCATGCTTTTGCATTAAACTAAAATCCATTAATGTCGCCTTATTCTCATCAAATACAGGAGTATCTGTGCGAATAAACTTTCCATAAAAATGCTGATAAAGCCCGCCAGTATTTTGCCAATCTTCTTGGTTAAACCGAGAGTCTGCAACTTTTCGGGCACTAACTGATTCACCAGATGCTAATAAAATATTGAAATGTCCATCCCCTTGGACCACTTCTTTGGCCAATCCTGCAACCAATTTTATACTTGGATTCTTAGGGATATATTCAGAGAAGAAATAGGAATAGAATTTCTCAGACGAGATGTAATGGTAATGAATCGGTTCCACACAGGATTTAATTTCCGTACCATCAGCGCCGACAAACGCTAAATGATTCCACTTTTTTTCAATTAAATGGGAATAGATAGGAGGATCATTTTGCCAGAAACACCAGGATTTCTCGGATCGATCTCCCGAATCAATTAAAAGGATTTTTAATTGAGCGTTACTAGGTGCTTGTGTTAATTCATACAGCAATTGCAGTCCTGCCGCACCAGCACCTATAATGGCTACATCAAAAACCTCTGTATCTTTCAATGTGATTTTGTTACTAATATTTGTTATTTTTCTAACAAGAAAACATGAAAATTGTTTTGATCAATTATTGTATTTTCTCTTTCGATACCAAATCACCACCGCACTGACAAGAATCCCAAAGCCCAACGGAATCAATAGATTTACCCATTGCCAATACGCCCTTTCTGATTTCACTTTCGCTTTATCCAAAGGCCTTAAGCTAACCGTTTTATTTCGAGACATCATGGCCTGTCCATCGTCCAACAAATAATGAAACGAATTTAACAGGAAGTCTTTGTTGGCATATGTATGCTTCGAAAATGGATCAAATCCCAAACCCCAAGGGCTCTTCGTTTCTAAATCCACCCCATTCAAGGCCACATCTCCATCGCCTACCACCACGATTCCTCCCGCGATTCCACTGGCTGCTACAAAACTTTTTGACAAGC
>CANIYB010000190.1 GCA_947471105.1 Cytophagaceae bacterium | reverse complement strand
TTCCATTCATGTTAATATCCGGCTGATTGCCAAGCGATCATGCCGCCAATTAAATTCCGTGGATTTGTAAATCCTTCCGACAATAAATACTCCTTTGCACGACCTGAACGCGCGCCAGATCTACAATGGACAATTACTTCTTCGTTTTTCCAAGCGTCAATTTCATCCAAACGATCCGGTAATTCTCCTAACGGAATTAAGATAGCACCAATATTGAATTCGTCAAACTCATATTCCTCTCTTACGTCAATGATGTGTAGCTTTTCGCCTTGATCCAATCGGTTTTTAAGTTCTTCTATTTGAATATCTTCCATGATTTATTGATTTTCTCCGCCTACAACCCACACGTCAACTGCATCTCCTGGGTGGATGCTTGTTCCGGTGCAAGTGGCGCAACTTTGTTTAAATACGGTTCCAGCAGGGAATTCGGAATTCGCTTCATAGGTTACTTTTCCTATTTTTAAATTCATTCCTGCCAAGATGATATTGACTTCGTCCATGGGTTTGCCTACTAAATCAGGCAATTCCATGTCTACATTGGCTGTCCCGTTTCCGATGAATAGGTCCACTGCGGTACCTTTGGGTATGCTAGCTCCCGCCTCAATTTTTCTACCAAAGGCTTGAACTTCAATTACTTCTTTAATTCGAGGATCGTTTACTTCATGCACGATTCCTTTTCTTAAACCTAAGATAAAAAGTTGTTGCTCTGCGCTTCTAACAGACAAGCCGACTAACGTAGGTAATTTGATCGTCGGAGGAGTTTCTGAATTGATGGTGATGTATATTTTTCTGCCTGATTTGACCAATGAATTTGGCATCGGGTATTGAGACAAAATGGTTAAAGGAGGTTTATCTGCTGTGAAAGTGCAATCTGAAATTTCATATTCCAAATCATTTTGGCTAATCAACTCTTCCATTTTTTCGACACTCATTCCTTTTAAGTTAGGAACTTTAATCGTTTCGCCGTGGTGTGTACTCCAAGGTAAATAGACAAAGAAGAAGCCAAAAAACAAGACTAAAAATAAGGAAATGATGATCGCTATGTGCGTATAAAGATCTTTCTTAGTTTGAGTCGGAATGATGGCCATATGCTTAAAATTCGAATTTAGTGCAAGTTATAATAAATATGTGGCAATTTGGAAATTGTCTATTGGAAAATAAGGCTGCCTTTGATAAAAAAAAGAGACGCGATATGTCGCGTCTCTTTAGGCTATTCATTTATTTTTAAATTAATATTTAAACACTTTATTTCCAGCCATAACCTCTTGCGTTTTCTCATCGAAAGTTACACGCATTCCTGTACGATATGCCGCATTTGACATAATCGTTGCAATAGAATGTTGGTATCCAGCTTCGATCGGAGCATTTGGAGTTTTGCGAGAACGAACACATTCCATCCAGTTTTTAATGTGGTTGAATGTTAATTGGTCTCCGCCTGTATTGGCACTTGTTTCAACCACAATAGCTTCACCCAATTTCATGCTAGGTAACAGGTTGGCTTGCATACCCATTTCCTTTGCATCTCTTTCGCGAAGTCCACCATTAGGTGAAATCGTGTTAGTATCTAGATTTAATTCACCTGCATTTGAATAATAGATTTCTTTTGTTCCGCCGGCTCCATTTGAGAAGCGAGAAGTAAATTGAACTTGGAATCCTTTTGTTTTATCATCTGAAGGGCCGTAATCAAATACAGTTGTTTGCGTATCTGCATTTACTCGACCATCATTCCATTGGTAAATACCTCCGTTAGAAACGGCAGAACGAGGATGCGTTAAACCTGAGAACCAGTGTACGGTATCAATTTGATGTGACATCCACTGACCTGAAATACCCGATGAATATGGCCAGAATAAGCGATATTCTAAATATTTACGAGGATCAAAGGTATCTTTTGGACGGTTGATTAAGAAGCGATTCCAATCAATATCAGACTCCTTTAAAATCTTAGTTAGGGCTGGACGTCTCCATCTTCCGGGTTGGTTTACATTCCAAAGCAACTCAACCATTTTGATATCACCGAATTTACCTGACTTGATAAAATCTTCAGCAGCAAAATAATTGGTTCCTGAACGACGTTGAGAACCTATTTGTACAATTTTATTGGATTCTTTTACGGCCTTTAAAACGGCACGGTTATCTTCCATTGTTTCTGCCAATGGCTTCTCACAATAGGCATCGCAACCCGCTTTTACTGCCTCAATTAAGTGAGTCGCATGTTGGAAATCGGCTGTTGATATAAATACAGCATCAATTCCTTTGGACGCATATAGCTCATCATTATTGCGATAGGTTGTTACCTTGGATCCCAATTGACTTTCATAATATGCTTTTCCTTCTTCTCTACGGCGGTTCCAAAGATCAGAAAGTCCGACCATTTCAAAATTCATTTCTTTCGATAACGTTTTGAATGGACCTACGTGTGAAGATCGGTGACGATCTGAAAAACCAACTGCAGCCACGCGCACCCGGTCATTGGCACCTAAAATCTTGCTGTAAGACTTTGGGCTAAAAGCAAAAGTACCTAGCGAAGCTATTGCACTTTTTTGAATAAATTCTCTTCTTTCCATGGTAATAGGTTTATAATTTTATTTAAGCTCTCTAATTTTTATGTTTTTGTAAAAAACAGAATCTCCGTGCTCTTGAAATAAGATAGGGCCAGCTGCTTGCGCACCATAACCATCCCATTTTGCATGCTTGCTATGTGCCACTAATACTTTGAAAATATTGCTATTTCTTTCGTATTCTAACACCTTAAATCCATTTAACCAGTGTTGAACAATGTTATTTGGATAAACGATGATACGTCCTTGATTCCATTCGCCAATTTTCTTTTGAAAACGTTTGTCGTTTTTGTTTGACGGAATGACATCATATAAACTAGCTAGGGTACGATTACCTACCGTGCCTAATTTTGCGTCTGGATGTTTCTCGTCATCTAAAACTTGGTATTCTAAGCCGATCGCCGACATACCAGAAGCATATGTTTCGTTAACAAAATACTTTACACCTGAATTAGCTCCTTCGGTTAGTTTAAAATCAAAAACTAATTCAAAAGCACCAAATTTCTCGTTGGTCAAAATATCACCTCCATTACCTGCTTCTTTTCCACCGGAAGAATTTACGTGTAACATTCCTTCTTCTGCCGTCCAAACTTTAGGAGGAGCAGTCGTTTTGAATGCAGATCTAAACCCAGTTAAATCCTTGCCATTAAATAATAATTTAAACCCTAACGATTTTTCTTGTGCTGAAAGTGTATTCAATGTGTAGTTTTCTACGGGAGTTACTCCATCCGCTGGACGTGGTTGCATATCCTTGCCTGTTTGAATGCGCACATTTTTCCACATTACTTGTTTTCCAGCCGTAGCTTCTTTTCCTATTGCATGTACTTGAAGGGCGATAAAACCTTCTGGCGTCATGTCGTCGATCAAATTGGCCACCGGTACATCATTAATCCAAGTACGAATGACACTGCCAATCGCCTCGATGCGGTATTTGTTCCAAGCATCACGCTTGAATGCTTTTTTAGCAGAAGGATTCATTTCATTTTGGTACAACCAGCCTCTACGCGCTTCGTCGTAAATTCCGCCTGACCAACCGCGATCCGAGGGATCTATTTCTACCTGGTAGCCATGAACGCGGCCATTGTTTACTTCGGGTTTGGATAAACTACGGATTTGAATGCCTGAATTCATGGAGTTATCCACTTTTAATTCTAATTCAAGGATGAAATCACCGTAGGTTTTTTCGGTAGCCATGAAAGAATTAGGTGTGTTTGCTACAGTTGTGCCGATAATCACTCCATTTTTAATTTCGTATTTCGCTTGGCCATTTAATTGTTTCCAACCAGCAAACGTTTTTCCGTCAAAAAGATTGGTCCATTTTTGCGCTTGCATGGCAGTTGGTATAAGCAGCACCGCCACAAGCATTGAGTAAATAGTTTTTTTCATCATTTGTATTTAAAGGTATATTTCTATTTCTTATAAAGATATAACCAATATTTTTTTACTCAAATTTTTATCTATAAATAGATTATTTTTAAGGAAGTTTTTTAATGTTAATCTATTATTTTTGTAGATTATTAATTGAAATTTATGAAAAAACAGACTCAGTCGATCCGAATCCAATCCCCTAAGTCCCATAATCGCGAACATTCTGTACCCCTTTATTTGACGTCAAGTTTTACGTTTGAAGATGCAGAGCAGAGTAAAGCCGTTTTTGCGGATGAAATGGAGGGAAACATTTATTCTCGATTCATGAATCCCAATGTGGATGAATTTGTTTCTAAAATGTGTGTGTTGGAAAATGCCGAGGATGGAATTGCCTTCTCTACAGGAATGGCAGCCATATTTGCGTCAATGGCTGGTTTGTTGAAATCTGGAGATCATATTATCGCTTCCAAAGCATTGTTTGGCTCAGCGATTCAAATATTAACTAAAATCACTGTTAAGTGGGGCATCGAATGCACATTTGTTTCAGGGAGTGATTTAGGCGCTTGGAAAAATGCGATTCAACCCAACACAAAATTTATGTTTTGTGAGAGTCCCTCAAATCCAGGCTTAGAGCTTATCGACATACAAGCGCTGAGTGATTTGAAAGCGGGAAAGGATATTGTTTTGGCGGTCGACAATTGTTTCGCAACGCCAATATTACAAACGCCATTAGATATGGGGGCTGATTTGGTGATTCATTCGGCAACTAAATTTATCGACGGGCAGGGGAGGGTGCTAGGTGGGATTATTTGTGGAAAAAAAGAATTGATTCAAGAAATACGGTTTTTTGCTCGACACACGGGTCCATCATTGTCGCCTTTTAACGCTTGGATTTTATCAAAAAGCTTAGAGTTGCTTGAATTAAGGATGCAAAAACATTCAGAAAATGCGATGGCTTTGGCCTTAGCCTTAGATGGTCACAAAGCGCTGCATGCAGTTAATTATCCTTTTCTTCCCGCTCATCCACAATATGAATTGGCCAAAAAGCAAATGAAATATGGGGGCGGTATTATTACTATTGATATCAAAGGTGGATTTG
>CANIYB010000189.1 GCA_947471105.1 Cytophagaceae bacterium | reverse complement strand
TCATAAATACCCGCCACTCCTTGGCCACCCCCTACACAAGCAGTCACCATGCCGTATTTTTTGTTGCGCCGACGAAGTTCATGGAACAATTGGATCGACAATTTCGCCCCTGAACATCCCAGCGGATGTCCTAAGGCAATCGCCCCCCCATTTACATTGACCTTTTCTTGGTCGATCCCTAAGGTCTTTATGACGGCCAAAGATTGTGCCGCAAAAGCCTCATTTAATTCGATCAAATCGATGTCTTCCAAATTCAATCCTGCTTTTTTCAGCGCGATCGGAATCGCCTCTACCGGGCCGATGCCCATTAAACTCGGCTCCACGCCCGCTGCAGCATAACTAAGCATTTTGGCGATCGGTTTTAAGTTGTATTGTTCCACAAATTTCTCTGAAACAACTAACACAAAAGCGGCACCATCCGATGTTTGAGACGCATTTCCAGCTGTCACCGAACCACCCATGGCAAATACGGGCTTTAATTTCCCTAAGGCCTCTAACGTGGTATCTGCCCGTGGACCTTCGTCCTGGGAAACCACCCATTCACGCGTTTTTTTCGTGCCTGATTTGGCATCGAAATAATTCTCAGATACCTTGATGGGAACAATTTGGTCTGTAAATAAGCCTGCTTTCTGCGCTGCTAAGGCTTTTTGATGGGACGCGAATGAAAAAGCATCTTGCTCTTCCCGAGTCACATTGTATTTTTTACTTACTTCCTCCGCCGTCAATCCCATCCCGATGTAATAATCAGGGTGCTTATTGGCGATTCCGTAATTCAATACCGTTTTATGACCCATCATCGGCAACATCGTCATCGATTCCGTTCCTCCGGCAATGATACAATCCGCCATACCTGAGGCTACTTTGGCAGAAGCCAATGCAATCGCTTCCAATCCTGAACCGCAATAGCGATTGATGATAAATCCAGGAACACTTTTTGGGAGTGCCAATAAAGAAATGTAGCGCGCCATTTGCATGCCTTGCTCCGCTTCTGGAATCGCATTTCCCACGATTAAATCGTCGACTAAAGCCGGATCCACCGAAGGAACCTGAGCCATTAAATGTTTAATCACTTCCGCTGCCAAATCATCCGGCCGCATGGTGCGAAATCCTCCCCGATTGGCCTTAGCCACCGCCGTACGATATCCCGCTATTATGTATGCATTCATGTTCGTAATTGATTAATTTCTTAAAGGTTTTCCGCCACTTAATAGGCTTCCGATTCTGTCCATTGTTTTTTGTTCTCCTGTCAGCGATAAAAATGCTTCACGCTCAAGATCCAATAAATATTGTTCGGTGACTTGTTGGGGCGCATCCAAATCTCCTCCACATATAGCAAAGGCTAATTTATTTGCGATCAAGGCATCGTGTTCCGAAATATATCGGCCCATCAACATCCCCTGGATGCCCGCCTTAAACAAAGCCAAGCCTTGCTTGCCTTCGACCCAGACATCGCTCCGACGATTTTTCTGAACATATCCAGCTTCCGCTAATAAGATGGCTTCTTTTTTAGCCTCGCTAATGACTTGGCTTCGGTTTAATACAATGCGATCCTGAGTTCGCAAATAGTTCATTTCCAATGCCTCGTGTGCAGAAGTACTCACTTTCGCTGTCGCGATATTCATGAAGGCTTGTTGGAGTCTGTTCAACTCCACATCCCCCGTTCTCCGCGCATCTCCCATTCTCAAAGCCATCTCTTTCGTTCCACCACCCGCTGGGATTAAACCTACGCCCACTTCCACTAAACCCATATACAACTCTGAATGGGCAACGATTTTATCCGCATGTAAATTGATTTCGCAACCACCTCCTAAAGCTAAGGTATGCGGCGCCACCACCACTGGAATGCTGGAATAGCGAACGCGCATCATGGATTCTTGGAAGGTGGCAATCATCTGGTTCACCTCGTCGAATTTCTTCTCGATCCCAAACATGTACAACATGCCTAAATTCGCACCCGCCGAAAAAGCTTCGTTGGATTCATTTCCAATCACCAAGCCACGGAAATCTTTTTCCGCCGTTTCGATAGCATAGGCAAGTCCCTCGAGGACACCTTGACCCATCGTGTTCATTTTCGAATGGAATTCCAAACCTACGATGCCATCACCTAAATCGATGATATGCGCATCGTCATTTTTAAATACCGTATTAGTCGGTTTAAGAATCGATAAACTGATTTGTTTTTCTTGGCCTGGAATAACTTGATAGCTTTTGCTGGCCAAGTCATAATAGAGACGTTTTCCACCCTCCGTTTTGTAGAAAGTTGAGTGGCCGAGGGCCAACATCTCACTTACCCATGGAGCCGGAGATATACCTAAATCTGCCATCATCGCATTCGCCTTTTCAACGCCGATTGCATCCCAAGTTTCGAATACGCCCATTTCCCAACCAAAACCTGCACAAATAGCTTGGTCAATTTTCACCAAATCATCCGCGATTTCAGGTACCCGGTTCGATGCGTAGCGGAAACCATCAAGGATTGTTTTGCGGTAAAACTCACCGGCTAAATCCTGGCCTGCTAAAAGAAGCGCGAAGCGATCCGCTAGATTATCAATCGCTTTGGAGCGTTCCAGCGTTTCAAAGGAAACACGTTGGGCCGCCCGGTATTCAAACGTTTGTAAATCCAAACTCAAGATGACCGTTTTGCCCTTGTCGTCTTTGGTCTTTTTATAAAATCCTTGGCCGGTTTTATCACCAAGCCATTTGTTGTCCATTAATTTTTGCATCATGGAAGGCAATTCGAAAATCGATTTGCTTTCATCTTCCGTTAACGCCGCATTCAAATTATTCGCGACATGGACCGTGGTGTCTAGACCCACAACATCGGAAAGTCGGAAAGTGCCGGATTTCGGTCGGCCTACAACTTTAGAAGTCAATTTATCCACTTGCTCTACCGTCAGGCCTAATTCTTCCACCACTTTCATCGTCTGCATCATGGAATAAACGCCGATGCGGTTGGCGATAAAGGCAGGTGTATCCTTACATAAGACGGTCGTTTTGCCCAATTGCGTTTCGCCGTAGGCCAATAAAAATTCAACTACCGCGGGATCTGTTTTTGGGGTCGGGATGATTTCTAATAAACGTAAATAACGGGGAGGATTAAAGAAGTGAGTTCCGCAAAAATGCGCTTGAAAATCCGCTGAACGGCCTTCCGCCATTAAATGAATGGGAATTCCAGAGGTATTGGACGTGATTAAAGTTCCTTCTTTCCTGAATTGCTCCACGCGATCATATAAAGATCTTTTGATGGCCAAATTCTCCACGACCACTTCCATGATCCAATCGGCATCTACGATTCCAGACAAATTATCGTCAAAATTTCCTAATTGGATATTGGCCGCAAATCCGGCTTGGTATAAAGATGCAGGCTTCGATTTTAATGTTTGTTGGAATGCAAGATTTACAATCCTATTCTTCACCAAAGGGCTTTCAAGAGATAAACCCTTCGCTTCTTCTTCTGCATTCAATTCTTTTGGCGCGATGTCTAAAAGAAGTACCTGTACCCCAATATTTGCGAAATGACAGGCTATGCGTGAGCCCATGATTCCTGAGCCTAGTATGGCTACTTTTTTAATTGAACGATTCATCAGAAATGATATTTGTTTTTAATAGTTTAATGAGGTTAACTCACATTGGTTTTCAAAGAATTATTGTTTTTGAAAGCCAAGAAGTAAATATAAATAAAATTTAAAGTGTTATGCAAGCATACTAAATTAAATTTTATAAAACACAATCAAAATCATAAATGCCAAAATAATGGCAATGAACAATTAAAAAATGAGTCCTAATTTACGCGTTTTCTACGTAGCTCGAAATCGGCTCGCAGGCACAAACCAAATTGCGATCTCCATAGGCCGAATCTATTCGAGAGACGGTGGGCCAGAATTTTGCCAACTTCACATATGGCAACGGGAACACCGCTTTTTCTCTTGTATAAGGGCGATTCCACTCACCAATTAAAACAATGTTTTGCGTATGTGGCGCATTTTTCAACACATTATTTAGTTTGTCGGCGCTTCCATTTTCCACTTCTCTAATTTCTTCCCGGATGCTCAATAGGGCATCGCAAAAACGATCTAACTCGTCTTTGTTTTCTGATTCTGTCGGTTCGATCATCAGGGTGCCAGCCACTGGAAATGATAGGGTAGGAGCATGGAAACCATAATCCATTAGTCGCTTAGCTATGTCTTCGGCCTCTACACCAGCAGAAATTTTAAAGGGTCTACAATCCACAATCATCTCATGTGCGCAACGGCCTTGAGAACCTGTATATAGAATTGGGAATTCTTTTTCTAAACGTGCTTTGATGTAATTAGCATTTAAAATCGCTGTTTCCGTAGCTCTTGTCAATCCTTCTCCTCCCATCATGGCAATGTATGCGTAAGAGATCGCTAAAATACTGGCAGATCCTACTGGCGCAGCTGAAACGGCTCCATGCGATTCTGCGGCTACTGAATCAGTCATTACGTGACCAGGTAAAAAAGGAACTAATTGCCTGGCGACGCCAATGGGCCCCATTCCAGGACCACCGCCTCCGTGAGGAATACAAAAAGTCTTATGTAAATTTAAATGACATACATCGGCACCGATGGTCGCTGGGGAAGTTAATCCTACCTGAGCGTTCATATTGGCACCATCCATGTAAACTTGTCCGCCAAAATCATGAATCATTTGGCAAATTTCTTGAATGGATTCTTCAAAAACGCCATGGGTACTCGGATATGTGACCATTAAGCAAGCCAAAGAATCTTTGTGTTCTTCCGCCTTGGCACGCAAGTCGGCCACATCGATGTTGCCATGGGCATCACAAGCAGTCACGATAACTTTCATGCCCGCCATCACGGCTGAGGCTGGATTTGTTCCATGTGCCGAGGAAGGAATTAAGGCAATATTTCGATGGGAATCGCCTCTCGAGGCATGATAGGCACGGATTACCATTAAACCCGCATACTCACCCTGTGCTCCAGAGTTTGGTTGCATGGACATCGCCGCAAAACGGGTAATCTCACATAACCAATCGTTTAATTCCATGATTAATCGTTGGTACCCGCGCGTCTGATCCCCGGGCGCAAAT
>CANIYB010000188.1 GCA_947471105.1 Cytophagaceae bacterium | reverse complement strand
TTCAAAAAGGATGGGAAATTAGCTATCATATAAATAAACAAGAGGTATAGCGTCAGCGAATAGATGTAGGCGTTCGGGTATTTTCTGTTTTTTTGTTTTTTGTAAATCAGGATGGTGGCAGCATAAATAGCTATTCCAATAAGGAATCCCATGATATATGGGAAAAAAGCAAAATAGATCCAGACTAATTGGTCTATAAACCCAATCTCATAACCACCCATTTGATGTTTATTACTTATTTGATTTAATCGTTGGCTGATGAATGGGCTTGCGTTTTTAGCTTGAATGCTGGACAGATAAAAAATCTCGTTGGCCCAGTCGTTTTTTTCTTTGGCGATGAAAGCCAATTTAAATTTAATATTTTCAACTTCTTTGTAACGAGGATTATAAAATTGTAGGTAAATCTTTTCCGCTTCTAAAAGTTGGTTCGTTTTAAACAGGGAATCTGCTTTGCTGATTTGCTTTGTATCTATTTGGCAATTAGCGTTTTGCCAAATACCTAGATATAAAAAGCATGAAAATATAATTTTATTTAGATGGCTTGCTTGCATAATTCGAAAAACTATGATAGTTTTGCACCGCAATAAAGGTATTTATTTACTTTTTTGCAAACGAAGGCCAACCGTTGGTTGGACTTCCTTTCGGTTCCAGAGTGAACCAATTTATATACAAGCGCAAGCTTGATGATTCCGTAGCTCAGTTGGTAGAGCAATACACTTTTAATGTATGGGTCCTGGGTTCGAATCCCAGCGGGATCACTTCAAATTTTTAAAAAATAGCCTATACTTCACTGTATGGGCTTTTTTTGTGGCTTCAAATGAGTGAGTCTCTGTGGAGTCTCTCTTATTTAGATAAATTCCCAAAATTGTTAGTTTGAATTCTCATAAAAATCCGTTTTTTTTGAAAATGATTTCTAGAATGCTGAAGGCTACCAACTTTTTAATTTTCTTTTTAACTATTTCATCATGTTCAAAAAATGAAATAGCTCCTGTATCTACACCGTCTAATACCAATCAATCCGCAGTAAAATTTATATTGAAAGTTGAGGCCGGCACCGGAGGTAAAGTCGATATTTCTGAAGGCACTTTTGATAAAGGGACTGAGGTTGTTATTCGTGCAATTCCTAATAATTATTTTAATTTTTCTGGTTGGAATAATGGTAAAAGTGAAAATCCGTTAAAGCTATTAATGGATAAGGATATTAGCCTTAAGGCTGAATTTGGTAAGCAAGATTTGAACTTTGTTTTTAACTATTCCGAATTCACCGAACCTCAGCTTCCCCTTTCCACGGAAGGGTTAGGTTATCTTAAGATTAATAATTTGGCCTATTTGATTATGCCTTTCGCTGATTTGAAAAATACAAAAAGCGATTTTTTAAGAATATTTCAGTTTGATGAGAAAAATAATAAGTTAACAGATAAGACAAAAACAACTTTTAATTCAATATCTGAAGTAGGTTTCCCTAAAAGTCCGTTGTTTATGGAAGACTTTAATAAGGACGGATATACTGATATTTTTTTGGTCGATCATGGACAAGAGAATAGGTTGATTAATGGTCGTTGGGAAGGTGGATATTTAATTATGTATTACGGCTCTGCCAATGGTTTTGTTAAACAGAACTTCCCTGGAATTACAGACAAAAAGTTATTTTACCACCACGCTGATGTGGGTGATTATGATAATGATGGCGATTTGGATATAATTTCTCAAAGATGGTCTTCTGCCACAGAAAGAGTAGCCTCAGATAATACGGTCTCCATATTAAAAAATAATCAGGGAAAATTTGAAATAATCAATTTAGAAAAACCACTTGATAGCGTTGGTAGTGTTTTATTTACAAACTTAGATGATGATCCTTATTTAGAAGTTCTATGTGCAACTTACAGAAATGACCAAGGTTCTTTATGGTCATGGGACCCAATGGCCAATACAACAAATGTGGTTAATAGCAAGATGGGGCCTTATGAAATACACGATATTATCGAAATATCAAATGCAAAAGGCAAAAGAATTTTACTTTTTCCCGAAGACTATCAAGGAACAAAAACTCCCATTTTATCTACCACCGATAATGGTAAATCTATCAGTAACGCTTCTGATATGTTTGATTTTCAAGGAAGGGATATGATAGTTAAAGATTTCAACGGCGATGGTTTAGAAGACGTATTTACTTATTATGGTAATGACGGGGAATGGACTTCATCCTCATATGGACCTCTTACAAAATCTATTTATTTAAATACTGGAAATAATACATTTACAAATCCAATTGAAGTAAAAGATATATTTAGCAAGGACTTTACAAATTATGTTGGAAAGTTATTTTACCCTTTAGAACCCACACCAGAAGGATTTAAGTTTTTAAGATTTGAAGAATTTTGGCCGTCACCTTTTCCGAAATTAGCTGAAATTGTAATTTTAAAATTTAAATAAAGAAAATTTCAAGAGTAATTTTGTTGTGGATTTACTAGTGAACCTCAATGCAACCACTCCCAGCGTTTAGCCCAATCGTTTAATACATCTTCTCGCCAACGATGCACCGTTTTTCCCCCTTGAATCTTTCCCTCATATAAATTCAAATCAGGCTTATCTGTATACCAATGAATCCCTAACTGATAATCCGTTGGGTGCATTTTTCCAGGCCACGCATTTGTGACAACGAGCTGGCCTGGGGCAATTGTTAAACCGCCAACTGAACTATTAAATCGATACGAGATTATTTCTGCTTGTTTAGGGACATATTTTAAGCCGTAATTTCCTTGGCCCAGGTAATATCCTGGCCATTTTTGAACATTTTCTTTATAGGCAGTTTCCATCCAAAAACACGCTGAATCTTTTGAAATGGAGATTTCGGGTCCTTTAAAATGAAACTCAATCAAGGTGCAAAAGGCTACTGTGTCGGCGAGTGTTGTGCTTCGATTATATAGGACTCGAGGGCTATAAGAAATGGGAGTGAATTGGCCGCCCCAACTAGCCTTTGTGGGATTTTCTGGATTTCCGTCCATCAAGTAGAGAAGCGATGGCGTATCTCCCATCTTGATTTCTCCCTGATAATAATTTTTAAAATCTTTGCCCAAGTTCCCGGCTCCCTGAATATGCTGTTCATAATACTTGGATGGATTAATCTCATCCAAACTTTCGGATTTTGAGAAGAACCCATAATAACTCGAATTAACCTCGATAAAATGAAGCTTTGGGAAATTAGCTGCGATATATGAATAGCTGTTTGCTCCCCACTTTTTATTCGGTCCACCTATCCAATATACTCTAATCTTATCCTGAATTTCAGGTGCATCATGCAATGCCTGTGCGACATCATCCAATCCTCCCCAAATCAACACCCATAAGGGTTGATTACTTTTCTTTTTGGCAGATTTTATTATCCAATTAGAACCTTCCGTAGCGGTCAAATAGCCTTTATAAGGGGCATTCCCTCTCCTACCTTGCTTGGTGATGGAACGCAAATAAGTAGGCGTGGGATGTCCTGGTGAATGTTTTAAGATTTTAGGCAAATCTTTTTCATACAAATCAATCATCCTCAAAATTTCAGCTTTACTCCCCTTTCCATACGATGGGGAGGAAACTAATCCCTCCAATTGGAATCGATCGCCATACATTAGCAAATGCGCCATCGATTGATTATCATCTGGATCCGTCCCACCGATATCGGTGCTAATTAGCACTCTGGGTTTTTGAGGGATAGGTTGTTGGGCTACCAATTCAATCGATATGAAACACATTGTTAACAAAATAATGTGTCTTTTCATCTGAATGTAATTAATCTGATTTAACGCCAAAAAGCTATTGTTAACTAATTTATTGTAGCAATTTCATCACTTCCGCATCCCCTTTTACCGCATTTTTTGGCAAAGGATAGGCTTCATTAAATACACTCAATTCCGCAGAACTCAATACTTTCGAAGGTCCTTCATCAATATTCCCCCCCGCATCCATGATGTTGGGCAGATCTAGCGATAAATATTTTGCCATAAACGGATACATACCCATGCGCTTATTAGGCCCATAATCATGTACATCTTTAGCTAAATGTACATTCTCCACCAGGTTTTCTTTTTGGTATAATGCATAAATCTTTTGCATGAATGGAAATTCAACCTTGGGTGTGTTTTGGGTCCAATCGGCCCCATCTGAAATCATCAACATAGGCCTAGGTGCTGTTAAGCCAGCTATTTCCACGTTATTGGTCTGATAATCCCCTTTCTTGTGAATCGGCATGCCGCTCTCGCAATTGCATCCCCCAAAGAAATGAGATGAAATCATGACCGTAGGCGCAGACACCTTAATGCGAGAATCTAAAGCCGTTAATATAAACGTTTGCGTTCCCCCACCCGATTCACCAGTTATTCCAATGCGATTTTTGTCGATCAACGGCAAATCCAATAAGAAATCCAAAGCCCTAACGCTATTGATCGTTTGTAATTTCAACGAAGACGCAATGCCATGTGAACATTGCTTGCTATCGTCATATCCAACCATATCCCAAGCAAATACGACGGCTCCCATGCGAGCTAAAGTAGCGCAACGGATTTGAGTTTGATCTCGGGTACGTCCGCGTAATTGATTATCATGTCCGTGAGGACATAAAATACCCGCATAGGTAGCATATTTTTTCGTAGGTCTGTATAAACTTCCTGTCACATAAAACCCAGGTAAGCTCTCAAAATAGACACTTTCAATCGTATACCCATCAAACTCTTTTTTACTATGGATGACGGCTTTTGAATTTAATTTAGCTGGGAATTTTTGTAAACCCATCCCCTCTTTGATTTGGTTTACAATCAATTTCGATCGATTTTCCCACGCTTTTTTTGACTCTGGAACGTGCGCATTTAAAAATTCCGCGCCCTGTATTTCCGTGAAATATTTTCCCCGGCATAAATCCGTCGATAGGGCATTTTGATTCGTTTGTCCTTTCATAATCTGTGTGCTTCCAAGGCATATCATGAATGAAATACTGACAATAAATTGATTTTTCATAGCAATAGGTTTTTATACTCCATTAACAAATTAATATTTTTCCCGTTCTACCCTCTTTTTGATACGCGATCACGGCTTCTTTGAATTCAGATAATGCAAATTTCTCTTGAACATCTACCTGGACTTC
>CANIYB010000187.1 GCA_947471105.1 Cytophagaceae bacterium | reverse complement strand
GGAGCTAAACTGAGAGAAGCACAAACGAACAATTTGAAATTGGAAAATACAGCGATGGTCGTTTTGACGGATTTGGTGCCTGATGTGACCAATATACATCCAACGATTAAAGTAGAAGTGGCCAATCGTTTTGCCAATTTAGCTTTGGTCAAACATTATGGCCAAGAAGCGGGTCCTATTTTCTATCCTAAATACGATCGAATGAAAGTAGAAAAAGGAAAGATTAGAATTTATTTCCGTGAGTTAAATGGGAAATTGGTTGCCAAAGACGGAGATCCAAGCCATTTAATGATTGCAGGCGATGATAAGAAATTCTATCCCGCCACAGGAAAAATAGACGGTTCATCCTTAGTGGTTTCAAGCCCCGATGTTCCTAATCCAGTGGCCGTTCGTTATGCTTTTAAAAATGCTGATATGCCTAATTTATTTAGTCGGGAAGGCTTACCAGTCAACCTTTTCAGAACGGATGATTGGGAGAATTAAAAATTTGGTGACAGCGCTTCATGCGCTGTCATTTTTTAAAATGACCTAATTAAAATACGCAATTCCAATTCTTTCTAATTCGAAATTAAGTTTCGAAATGCATTAATTAATTTCCCCTTAATGAAAAAACTACTTTTACTTGCACTCATCACAGTTCAGTTTGGAATACAAGCCCAACAAAGAACCTCGGCTCAACTATACGAAGATTTAAAAGGATTAAAAGTCTTAGGATCTGTATTGCATATCGCAGCACACCCAGATGATGAAAGCACGCATATGTTGACCTGGTTTGCGCAAGAGCAACAATGGGAGACAAATTATTTTGCGTGTAATCGGGGAGAAGGAGGACAAAATTTAATAGGAGATGAGCAAGGTGTAGCCTTAGGATTAATCCGAACCCAAGAATTATTGGCCGCCAGAAGAATCGATGGGGCAAACCAATATTTCTCTAGAGCCTTTGATTTTGGTTTTTCAAAATCCACAGATGAAGCATTAGGCTTTTGGGGAAAAGAATTAATTCTATCTGACATGGTTTGGGTGATCCGTAAATTACGACCAGATATCATTTTTACCCGATTCCCTCCTGATGCCAGAGCTGGTCATGGACATCATTCCGCATCAGCCGTTTTGGCCATAGAAGCTTTTAAAGCCGCCGCAGACCCAAATCGTTTCCCTGAACAGTTGAAATTAGGGGTGGACTTATGGCAAGCCAAACGTTTGCTTTGGAATACGTTCCGTTTTCCAGGTTCAGCAAATTCAACCATCAGCGAAGACCAATTTAAATTTGAAATTGGAAATTATTTGCCCGCTATTGGCCAAAGTACGGGTGAAATGGCTGCTTTTAGCAGGAGCCAACATAAAAGCCAGGGTTTTGGATTTTCAGCAGACCGAGGAAAAAGCATGGAATATTTCGTGACATTAGCCGGAACGACGCCTATAAATAAATTATGGGATGGAGTGGATGTTTCTTGGGCTAGAATTCCAGAAGCGGCTGGGATAGAAAATGCCATCGATCAAATCATTCAAAATTATAAGATCAGCCAACCACATCTAAGTATTCCTAGCTTGATTGCTTTGAAAAAAACAATCACTGCATTGCCTAAATCAACGCTTAGAGACAAAAAATTAAAACAAATTAATGAATGGGTCATCAAAGCAGCGGGCATTAATTTAAATGCCTATTCAAATGCTGGAATCGTTTCGAGAGGAGATTCCATTAAAGTTAAAGCGGAATTCATCGTACGTACTCCAGTAGAAGTTGGCCAATTAAAAATTACCGTTGGAGATCAAGATTCGACTTGGTCTGGTCAATTAGGCGTTTCAAAAAAGCAAATCCTATCTAGAACTTTAATCGCAGGGAATGAAATTACACAGCCTTATTGGATCAAAAAGCCCAAAGAAATTGGTCGATTTAATGTAGATGATCCTATGAAAATAGGCCAGCCAAACCCAGATCCAGCTATAATGGCTTCAGCTACTTTTTTAATTGGTGGCGAAGAGTTTCAAATAGAAAAGCCTATCCAAGAAATGATTGTGGACCCAGTTAAAGGCGAAATATACCAACCCATAAGCATCAGTCCAAAATCTGTCTTTTCATTAAATTCCAATGTACTATTACTCACTAAAGGCTCAAAGACTAAGAAAATGGTCGAACTTACCATTTTTGCTTTAGGGAAAATTGCCCCAGGATCTGTGAAAGTTCAGACCAATGGCCAAAACACGTTAAGTACTCTTTCTTTGCCCAAAGGGTTAAAAAAAGGAGAGAAGTTGACGTATAATGTCCCATTCGACGAAACTAAATTCTCCGAATCAGGAAAAATAAAGCAAAAACTATCGCTTGTTTATGAAACCCAACAAGGAAACTGGGTTGATTCATTAGAATTACAAACCATCGAATACCCACACATTCCTACGCAAAGGTATTTTTCTCCTGTTAATTTAGACATCTTGCACATCGACATTAAGAAGCAAGGAACCCGCATTGGTTACATCAAAGGAGCTGGTGATAAAGTTCCTGAAGCCATTAAACAATTAGGATATCAAATTGATTTTTTAAGCGAAAACGATTTGAACTTTGCCAACTTAAAAAAATATGATGCAGTGGTGACTGGCGTGAGAGCCCACAATACCCTTGATTATATGGTCAATGCCTATCCAGAGCTCATGAAATACGTAGAAAATGGAGGGAATTATGTCGTTCAATACAATACAGCAAGTTTTTTAGGGCCAATAAAATCATCCATTGCACCTTATCCAATGGCTGTAGGCAGAAATCGAATTACTCGAGAAGATGCAAAACCCGACTTTCTTCTACCAAGCCATGCCTTATTAAACGTACCCAATAAAATTTCAGACACCGACTTCGAAAATTGGGTACAAGAAAGGTCCATTTATACCGGTGAGTCAGATGATACCCACTATGAATTTCCATTAGGATTTACGGATCCAGGTGAAAAATTAAATAAGGGAAATATCACCGTTTGTAAATATGGAAAAGGCCAATTCATCTACACAGGATTAGTTTTCTTCCGTGAATTACCAGCCGCTGTACCAGGTGCCTGGAGATTATTTGCCAATTTAATATCGAATCCTAATCTGAAATAATTTATTTAATTAGTGAGACATGAAACATATTCCTAGTTCATAGGTTCATGTTTTATGTCTTATTATTTTTGAAATCCTACTACCATTGCTTACCTAAAAACATATGAAACTCATTTATACCCTACTATTTTCAATGGCGTGCTTAAGCCTTTTAGCACAAAACACGAATTTCCCCGACATTCATGTGGACAAAATAACCATAGCTAGAGATACGTACGGCGTACCCCATATTTTTGCCCCCACAGATCCAGAGGTAGCTTATGGACTTGCCTGGGCACATGCAGAAGACGATTTCAAAACAATTCAAACACTTATTTTAACCGGAAAAGGGAAATTATCTACCTATATGGGCAAGGAAGGTGCGCCTGTCGACTTTGTTTTTGGGCTATTAAATACGAGAGCTACAGTAGACCAACAAATTAAATCGATGGACCCTAAGTTCATCCAATTGCTTCAAGGCTATTTAATGGGATTGCAAGCCTATGGAAAAGCGCATCCAAAAGAAATATTGAATAAGCATGTATTTCCGATCAACGTAGAAGATTACATCGCAACGACCATGTTTTCCGTTGCAGTATTTTGTGGAGTCGACAAAACATTGCCTAAAATACTCAACGGCTCTATCGCGAATTTACCTGGTTTTACTGGAGAAGGAAGTAATGCATTTGCCATTAGCAGTAAAAAATCGGCCACTGGAGAACCTATGCTGGTCATTAACGCCCACCAACCGATTGAAGGAGCCACTGCTTTTTATGAAGCGCATTTACAAAGTGAGGAGGGTTGGAATATGTTAGGTGGCCTCTTTCCTGGTGCGCCCCTTATTTTTCATGGAGCTAGCCCAAATTTAGCTTGGGCCCATACCGTTAATATGCAGGATAAAGTGGATGTATTCCAATTACAAACCGATAAAAAGCATCCTGGCCAATATTTGGTGGATGGTGAGTGGTTGACCTTAGAGAAAAGAAAAGTCAAATTGCACATCAAAGGAATTCCTTTCCCCATTTCAAAAATGGCTTACAAATCCATTTATGGCCCAACAGTCGCCAACCCCAAAGGAGAATTTTTCTCCATGCGCTTACCCTCTTTGATGGATGCCATGGCGCTCCAACAATGGTATTTCATGAATAAGGCAAAAAATTGGGCTGAATTTAAGTCCGCTTTGGAGACAAACCATTTGGCCATGTTTAATATTATATATGCAGATAAGCAGGATAATATTTTCTATGTGTCCAATGGAAAAATGCCCTACCGGAATCCAGATCCTAAATATCACTGGAATTCGACACTTCCAGGTAATACGCGTGCGACTTTATGGGATAAATTTAAGCCCTTCAATGAGCTTCCGCAGCATTTAAATCCACAAAGTGGCTATTTGTTTAATACCAACCATTCTCCATTTATGGCAACTGCAGAAAACGAAAATTTAAATCCGGCCAACTACGATAAGAATGATGGCTATGAAACGTATCACAATAATCGAAGTCGGAGAGCCAAGGACCTCATCGATTCCTATTCAAAAATCAGTTTTGAGGATTTGAAGAAAATTAAATTTGATCGCCAACTGCCTAAACAAATTTTATACCCGTATGGCTATTCGTCAGATTCGTTATTTATGGTCGACGAGTCAAAATATCCTGCATTAGCCCCATTAATTACCTCCTTGAAAAATTGGGATCATGTGACTAATCCAGATAGTAAAGGAGCATTGGTCTACAATTTGGCCTATTATCAGATTTCAAAAACAATGAAAGGCAATGCCCAAAGTACATTAACTCTCGCACAAGGGGTCGAAGTGTATCAACACGTTTATGATTATTTAATGAAGAATTTTGGTACGATTGACCTTGTTTTAGGCGATGTACAAAAATTAGTTCGTGGAAAAGAAGAGTGGCCTCAAGGCGGTATGCCAGATGTTTTATCGGCCGTAATGTCTAAAAATCATGAAAATGGAAAGAAAAGAATGGTTAGCGGTGATGCCTACATTGGTTTCGTGAAATTCCCTAAGGATGGAAGCCTGCCCATCATCGAAACAGTCAATACTTTTGGAGCGAGTTCAAATCCAGATAGCCCACATTTTGTGGATCAAAGAGC
>CANIYB010000186.1 GCA_947471105.1 Cytophagaceae bacterium | reverse complement strand
TTTCTGCTCGACTCGTGCTTGAAAAAAACGGGGTACAAGTCTGGAAAAAACCTCTTTCAGATGGCTCTTTTGCCCTTGGCTTTTTTTACACGGAAGAGTTTGGTAAAACTCCCCAAACCTATTTCCACTGGGAAAATGAAAAACCCATTACATTTACTGTCGACCTAAATTCATTAGGACTTACAAAAAACTATCAGTTGCGCGATGTGTGGCAACAAAAAAACCTGAGTAAAATAAAAAACCAGATAACCATGAATATTCCCCACCATGGTGTAAAGTTTTATAAATTAAGCCCAATCAAATAGATTTTTAACGTGAATTTTGAATTAAAACCTATGAAAAATTTATTTCTTGCTTGCATGCTAATCTTGTCCCTTAATGCTTTGGGACAAACACAAGACCTGGCGAAAATCACCGTTGACCTTTCGAAAACCCAGGAAAAAATGAAGCCCATTTATGCGTGGTTTGGCTATGATGAGCCCAATTACACCTACATGAAAGATGGCAAAAAATTGCTTTCTGAAATTTCAGCCCTTAGCCCAGTTCCCGTATACGTGAGGGCGCATAGTTTGTTGGTCACCGGCGATGGCGTCGCGAGTTTAAAGTGGGGTTCGACCAACGCCTACACAGAAGATGCCCAAGGAAATCCCATCTACGACTGGACCATTATCGACAAGATTTTCGACACATACATTCAGAGAGGGATGAAACCTTTGGCCCAAATCGGCTTTATGCCTGAGGCGCTTTCCACCCACCCTGTTCCCTATAAACACTATTGGAAACCGGGCGACAACTACAATGACATCTACACCGGATGGGCCTATCCGCCAAAAGATTACAAAAAATGGGGAGAATTAATTTACCAATGGGTGAAACATAGTGTGGCTCGTTATGGTAAAAAAGAAGTGGAAAGCTGGTATTGGGAGGTTTGGAACGAACCCAATTCAGCCTATTGGAAAGGAACACAAGCAGAATTTTTTAAACTCTATGATTACTCTGCCGATGCGGTTAAAAGGGCATTGCCAACCGCTAAAATTGGCGGAACCGATATCACAGGAGGCGGAATGAAATTCCAAGACGCATTTTTAAAACACTGTTTATTTGACACCAATTATGTGACGAAAAAAATAGGCTCGCCTTTAGATTTAATTTTGTTTCATGCCAAAGGATCCCCAAAATTAGAACAAGGAAGAGTAGTCATGAGCGCCAGGGCCCAGCTCAAAAACATTGAAGATAATTTAAAGGTGATCGCTGCCTATCCCCAATTAAAAAACCTGCCCATCGTCATCGGCGAATCAGATCCTGAAGGTTGTGCAGCTTGCGGAATGGCCACAAGTCCCCAAAATGCCTACCGAAATGGAACCATGTATTCAAGTTATACTGCAGCCACTTTTGCCCGTAAATATGAATTAGCAAAAAAATACAAATCCAATTTAATGGGTGCCGTAACCTGGGCATTTGAATTTGAAAATCAACCCTGGTTTTATGGCTTCAGGGATTTAGCGACCAATGGAGTAGACAAGCCCGTCTTAAATGTATTTAGGATGTTAGGGAAGATGCAAGGGAATTTTGTGGAATCAACATCGGATCATAGTTATTCTTTGCAAATGGCCTTAGACTCAAGTTTTAGAGGAACAAAAACGGACATCGGAACGCTTGCCACCAAAAATAAAAACTCGGCCTCCATCCTGGTTTGGAATTACCATGATGTCGATAAAAAAGGGGAATTTTCACAAGTTACACTGGAAATATCAGGGATTAAATCCTCCTCGGCCAAACTAACGCATTACAGAATTGATGATTTACATAGCAATAGTTATGAGGTTTGGAAAAAAATGGGGTCGCCAAAGGAGCCAACTACTGAACAAATTTCAGCGCTTGAAAAAGCAGGCCAATTGGCCCTAGTGAATCCTCCCCAAAAATTAACGATTACAAAAGGTACATTAAAACTAGAAACTGAATTGCCCCGACAGGCCGTCGACCTGTTCCAATTAACCTGGCAATAATTTCACAGAAAAACCCTAGGAAGAAAATCGTCGACTTCTTCCTAGGGTTATTTTATTTTTTTCGACCCACTCCAAATTGGTCCCCGGCCCTGACCGCCTTTCCCTTTTCAAACTGAATTTCAACCACTTTTTCACTAGAAACTGCATTGTGAAACTCATCCTCTAAGTTCAATAAAACTTTTCTCGTCCGCACGTCCACCACCTCGCCACTAGAAGGATAGGCAAATTTTCCATCTAAACTAAACGTGATCCAACCCGGCATATCTTTCATGGGGATCGTGGTTAATTGTTGGTACGGCGCGACCGCCGAAAACACATGTAATCGCATATTGAACCCATCACATAACCAAATTTCCTTTTCGTCTGGAGTCAGGCCAATGCCGTGGCTCGGATTTCCATGCCTACGCACAGGACCCTTTGTCCAACCCTCCACCACCAAACTGGCTAATTTCTTACCAGTTTTTAAATCCCCCACTTCAAAACCTAACAAACTATCGACCGTCACAAAACCTAAAGATTCGTCATGATTTACGGTGAATGGCCTCACATAGCCTAAAAATGGCCCCACTTTCAAACGTATTTGATGCGTTTTTGTATCGGAGACGTATAACCACGGATTTCCTATGTCCCCCATATAAACTGAATTTCCAGAGGAACCATACACCGTATTATGCGCCCGCTTAAACCCATCAATTTTTTTAATGATATCCCCTGTTTCGCAATTGACCACATTCCAGAAATTTTTCTCCAAAGAAGGCAAATACATCGTTTTGCCATCAGGTGAAATGGACATACGGTCGCAACCTCCTGCAAATTGACGTTCCCAAATCACTTTTTCAGTCGTCAGATCGATGCGCTGCAAGGACTCCAACGTACTCACGTAAATACTATTCAAAGGAACACTCACGGCAACTCCTTTGACATTCGACGGTTTCCCGTTGGGATGTAAGCCCTGTGTTTTGATTCTTTTGACAAATTTATGTCCATGGTCCATATCGAAAACTAAAATCCCATGTCCCCCGTACCCCAAATAATCACGTATTCCTGGCGCTGCAACATATAAATAACGATTTGCTTTAAATTGTTGGGCTAAGCCTTGAAAGGCAAAAGTCGCACTAATCAAAATAGGTAATATGTATTTCATTGTATGATAGGTTTTAATATGAGATGTGAGTTAAAAATAAATTAACAAATTTCCAATTTTCAAATTTTGAGATTTCATATCTTTATAGATAATGTCTAAACCTATAACATGAATAAGTTTTTATCTACCCTCATTTTGGCATGTCTGTGCCAAATTACTTTTGCCCAAGTACATAAAGCGCCTGCCTATCCGTTGATTGCGCATGATCCCTATTTCAGCATTTGGTCTTTCTCGGATCAAGCAAATGCTTCCACCACTAAACATTGGACGGGGAATGATCAGTCGATGGTCGGTTTAATTAAAGTAGATAACAAAACATATCAATTTTTAGGTGCCTTACCATTTCCAATTGAATCTATAGTACCGATTGCAGAAAAATTTCAGCCCATAGAATGCGTATACACAGAGGAAGAACCTGGCCAAAATTGGATGAATGAAAATTTTCAAGGTACTTCATGGAAAAATGGAAAATTACCTTTTGGAAAAGGGGCAAACAATAAATGGGCCACGTCTTGGCCTTCCAAAAATATTTGGGTTAGGCGTACATTTGAATACGAGGAAGTCGATATAGATAAATTAATACTCCAACTAAGACACGATGACGATGTGGAGGTTTATTTAAATGGAACTAAAATTTATGATTGCCAAAACTGCAATACAAGGAAAATTAAAAATATAGAATTGGCAAATGCCGTTAAGAAAAACCTAAAAAAAGGTAAAAATTTATTGGCCTTGCATTGCACCAATTTAAGAGGAAATGCTTGGCTAGATGCTGGTTTTGCTAAGCAAAAAAATGCCAAACAATTAACCTTGGCTCAGCAAGTGGCAGTAGAAATAACAGCCACGCAAACCAAATACCAATTTGCCTGTGGTGCAGTGAAATTAAATCTTACGTTCACATCACCCTTAATCGCATCCAACTTGGATTTAATGAGTCGGCCTGTTTCCTACGTAGATTTTGAAATAAAATCAACGGATGGGAAAACACATGAAACCGAAATTACTTTTGGGTTAGCTGCTGATATTGCTAGAAATGAATCTACGCAAGTTTTAGAAACAAATGCAGGTTCGAAAGGTTCTCTAAAATACCTGAAAACAGGAGTGAAAGATCAAACTATTTTAGGTCGAAAAGGAGATGATGTTCGGATTGATTGGGGATTTGGGTACTTAGCTAGCACGAACACCGAACATGCGTTAGGCATAAAATCATTGACCGATTTAATCAACTTGAGTGAAGGCAATTTGAATGAGAAAAGCGCTTCCGATCCTGAGCTATTTTTGACTTCTCAATGGAAAGCAAAGGCTGGACCTAGCGTTAAAAAATCGATGCTCATGCTGGCTTATGACGACCTATATTCCATCCAATATTTTACTAAAAACTTGAAAGCTTGGTGGATTAAAAAACACCAAAACATTGAAAATTTGCTCATAACATCTGCCAAAGAACATGATCAAATTAAGCAAATATGTCAAAATTTTGACAAAAAAATATACCAAGATGCACTCAATGCTGGAGGTAAAGAATATGCTGAAATATGTGTGGCAGGTTACAGACAATCCTTGGCCGCCCACAAATTAGTTCGCGGAGAGAATGACGAGGTGCTTTTTCCGCAAAAAGAAAACTTTAGCAATGGTTCCATTTGGACCGTGGATGTAACATATCCTTCCGCCCCACTCAGTTTGCTTTACAATACTGCTTTGTTGAAAGGTATGGTGGAACCACTCATGTATTATAGCGAAAGTGGTCAATGGAAAAAACCATTTCCGGCACATGATATTGGAACGTATCCCATCGCGAATGGTCAAACATATCCAGAGGATATGCCTGTAGAAGAAGCTGGCAATATGGTGATTTTAACAGGGGCTATTTGCAAAGAAGATGGCAACGCGCAATTTGCAAAAAAACACTGGGAGACGCTCACTCGCTGGGTATCCTTTTTAGTCAAAGATGGATTAGATCCAGTGAACCAATTATGCACCGATGATTTTGCAGGACATTTGGAGCGAAATGCCAACTTATCAATCAAAGCCATCAATGG
>CANIYB010000185.1 GCA_947471105.1 Cytophagaceae bacterium | reverse complement strand
GCCGCACGCTCTAATAAACGCGAGTGAAGATAAAAAACGTCTCCTGGATAGGCTTCACGACCTGGTGGGCGACGAAGCAACAATGAAACTTCACGGTAAGCGACTGCTTGTTTTGATAAATCATCATAAACAACCAAAGCAGGTCTACCGGTATCACGGAAAAACTCGCCGATGGCTGCACCTGTAAATGGAGCATAAAACTGCATTGGCGCAGGATCAGCAGCAGAAGCCGACACAACTACCGTATAGTCCATCGCTCCAGCTTTACGCAAGGTTTGCTCTACTTGCTTAATTGTACTTGCTTTTTGACCAATGGCCACATAGATACAATAAACCGGCTCCCCTTTATCGAAAAATTCTTTTTGATTGATAATCGTATCAATACAAACAGCTGTTTTTCCTGTTTGACGATCACCAATCACAAGCTCACGCTGACCACGTCCAACCGGAATCATAGCGTCTATCGCTTTAATTCCTGTTTGTAATGGTTCAGTTACTGGTTGGCGGAAAATTACTCCCGGTGCTTTACGCTCCAAAGGCATTTCATATAAAGTACCCGTGATCGGTCCATGACCATCGATAGGCTCTCCTAACGTATTCACAACACGTCCCAAAATCCCATCACCTACCTGAACAGAAGCAATCATATTGGTCCTCTTCACGGTATCACCCTCTTTCACTAATTTGGAATCTCCTAAAAGTACGGCTCCCACATTGTCTTCCTCCAAGTTCAAGGCTAATGCCTTTAAGCCATTTTCGAAAACAATTAATTCTCCGGCTTGAACATTCGAAAGACCGTAAATACGGGCCACACCATCACCCACTTGGAGTACGGTGCCTATTTCTTCTAATTCTGCTTGCGTTTTAGCCTGCGATAACTGCTCCCTAAGGATGGCTGAAACTTCATCTGGTCTTACTGATGCCATATCGAAATGGTGGTTTATTGATTTTGATAAATTGTACTAAATTCGGGTGCAAAATTAGTCACGAAATTTGAATATTCCCATAAAATATTCAAAAAAAGACCTTTTAATTTAGACTTTTTTTAGAATGATAAAATATGTTTAAAATTTCCCTTGTTAATTGGCGTTAAAATTCTTGGGAAAGAGTCATTTTTCATTATCTTCGAAACTTTATTTACCTAATTAAATTAATATGAAATTCCCTTATTTAAAGCTTATTATTCTTTGTGCGATGTTCTCATCCACTTTTTCATTGTTAGCTCAAACAAAAGTCCCTGCTAATAAAAGCTCAAAACCCAAATCTAATTCGGTTGCTTCCAAAGCCAAAAGTTCTGATGCATCTAAATCTGCCTTGAAATTTAATACTTCCTTAGACTCCGTTTCCTATGCGGTAGGTGTTTTGGTCGCCCAAAATTTTAAATCGCAAAGTGTAACCTTAAATGTGGAGATGGTTGCCAAAGGTTTTGCGTCCGTAATGACGGGAAATAAATTGTCCATGACTGAGGCTGAATGCCAAAATATCATGAACACATTTATGATGAAAAATCAAGAGCGCCAAGCAGCTGAAAACGCGAAACAATTTTTTCCGAATAAAGAGGCTGGCGAAAAGTTTTTGGCGGATAATAAAAAGAAGGATTCTGTTATGACAACTGCAAGTGGTCTGCAATATAAAGTGATTAAAATGGGTGCAGGTCCAAAACCTTTGGCGACGGATAAAGTTAAGACTCATTATCACGGAACTTTGATAGATGGTACCGTGTTTGATTCTTCGGTCCAACGAGGTGAGCCAGTTTCATTTCCAGTTTCAGGTGTGATCCCGGGTTGGGTTGAGGCGCTCCAATTAATGCCAGTGGGTTCTAAGTGGAAATTATATATTCCCCAAGAATTAGCCTATGGAATTCGTGGAGGAGGTCAAACGATTAAACCTTATTCTGCTTTGGTTTTTGAAGTAGAACTTTTAGAAATAGAAAAATAAGTTTGAAACATTACAAAATTTATGAAGAAGATACTGCCGCTTTTAATTCCCATATCTTTCATTTTTGTCCTTTTTCTTCACGGCAAAACGCAAGGAGATTTACCTGGCAGCAATGCCCATTATCAAGAGGGTGATTTAAAACCAACGGAAACTCAGAAAAAGGTCGAGCGATTGGTTTTTGGGATTTTGAGCAATTATCATTACCGCAAAATAGCTGTTAATGATTCTTTGTCTTCTAAAATTTATGATGCGTACATCAAGGAGCTAGATCCTAATAAAGTATTTTTTGTTGCCTCAGACATTGAAGATTTGGAGAAGTTTAGATTTACCATCGACGAGCAACTCAGCGCTGGGGATCTTACCTCAGCTTTCCAAATTTATAATTTATATCAAACACGTTACAAGGAGCGTTATGCGTTTATTCATGCTGTTTTAAATAAACCTTTTGACTTTAACTCGGATGAAACGTATCAGCCTAATCGAGATAAAGCCGTTTGGGCAAAGACTGCGGAAGAGCTAAACGATTTTTGGCGCAAAGATATTAAACGTCAATTCTTAGATTGGAAAATTGGCGGCAAGGCGGATACCACTGCCGTTCGTGAGATGAAGGAGCGTTACGCCAGGTCCGAAAAATACATGGCACGTACTAAGTCTGAGGATGTATTTCAAATTTTCATGAATGCTTACACGGAAAGTATCGATCCACACACTTCGTATATGATACCGAAAGCAGCCCAGGAGTTCAATAAGGACATGGCTCAAAGCTTTGAAGGTATAGGGGCAACGCTTCGGTTAGAGGGTGATTATGTGACCATTCAGGATTTGGTTCCAGGTGGCCCAGCCTTTAGAAGTAAATTAATAAATCCCAAAGACCGTATTGTGGGGGTAGCCCAAGGCGATGACGGTAGCTTCGTTGATGTGATTGGTTGGTTTACCGATGACGCCGTCAAATTAATTCGTGGGCCTAAAGGCACTGTGGTCCGTCTCAAAATTCTTCCTGCTTCAGGGGTGACAGGTTCGCCGACCAACGAGATCCGAATCGTTCGTGAAAAAATTAAATTAGAAGAGCAAACCGCAAAGAAAGAAGTGCTGGTTTTCAATCAAGGCGACAAAAAAATCAAATTAGGTTTGATCACTATTCCGATGTTTTACCGAGATTTTGAGGGAGCAAGAAAGCGTGAGGCCGATTTTAAATCGACCACGTCAGATGTAAAGAAATTTTTAGGGGAATTTAAGCAAGAAGGAATCGATGCATTGATTGTAGATCTTCGCAACAATGGGGGAGGTTCATTAATTGAGGCAATCGATTTAACGGGTTTGTTTATTACCAAAGGACCTGTTGTTCAAAGAAAGCAATCGGACGGCAAGATAACGCAAGAATTAGACCGTGATCCAGAGCAATCCTATGACGGACCTTTGGCGATTATGATCAACCGTTTTTCTGCTTCGGCTTCGGAGATTTTTGCTGCTGCCATTCAAGATTATAAGCGAGGTATTATCGTAGGCGAGCAATCTTACGGGAAAGGTACGGTTCAATCGGTCGTTGATTTAGACAATTACATGGCCAACGAAAAAGAGCCGGTGGGCCAATTGAAAATCACCTTAGAGAAATTTTACCGCATTAATGGTAGCTCAACCCAACATAAAGGAGTGAGTCCTGATTTTGCCATGCCATCAGCATTTTCTGCTGAGGAGTTTGGGGAAAGTTCTCAGCCAAGCGCTTTGCCATGGGATATGATTGCTTCTACGATCTTTACGCCAACCTTGCATGTTAACCCAGCGGTACTTTCCAAAGTGCAAACGGGCTTTAATGTTCGTTTAAAAACGAAACCAGATTTGGTGAAATTAAAAGACGATTTTAATCGTTGGAAAAAAATAAAAGAAACCAATTCCATTTCATTGAATTTAACCAAGCGGAAGAAAGAATTGGATGATCAAAAGAAAAAACCAGATGAGACCCAAGCGGTAGAGGATGCATTGTCAGGTGGCAATGGACCTACGACCTCTGAAACCGATGCAGATAAAAAAGCAAAATCGACGGCCGATAAACATGCAAAAGATGTTTATTTGAAGGAAACGCAACAAATTGTAGCCGATTGGCTTCAAGCATTAAGCCCCAAAGTAGCTAAATTAAACGCTCCTAAATAGTATTTATGATGGATTCAAAGGCTTTATTAGCGAAGGCTCTGCCATGCGTTAGAGAAACGGGTCAATGGATTCAGTCGGCGATCAGCCAAGTAAAATCAGGGGATATTATTTACAAGGGAACGAATGACTTGGTTTCATTTGTAGACCAACAAGCCGAATCGAAATTAAAAGAGGGTTTGTCGGCCATTTTTTCAGAAGCACAATTTATCGCTGAAGAGAGTGATTCTACTTACGATGAGGTTGGCAATGGGTATTATTGGGTCATTGATCCTTTAGATGGCACCACGAATTTCTTACATGGGTTACCTATTTATGCGGTTTCGGTGGGATTGATTTATAACAAGCAGCCCATTTTAGGCATGATTTATGAGCCCAATCAGGACGAGATGTTTTATGCCTCCAAAGGAAATGGGGCTTTTTTAAACGATAAATCGATTCAAGTTTCACCTGCTGAAACATTGGCTACAAGTTTGTTGGCGACCGGATTTCCTTATTATGATTTTTCATATCAGGATCGTTACCTCGATTTATTAAAGGAATTAATGCAGAAATCGCATGGACTTAGACGAATGGGAGCGGCCTCCATCGATTTAGCCTATACGGCTTGTGGTCGTTTTGAAGGATTTTTTGAGGCAAATCTAAAGCCTTGGGATGTGGCAGCAGGAAAAATAATTATTGAGGAGGCCGGTGGACACGTGACTAATTTCAGTGGGGGTGAGGATGTAATTTTTAGTGGAGAAATTATCGGAGCAGGACCTATTTTTGATGAATTTTTATCAACTTTGCAACGCAAATGGTTTTTAGATAAATGATGGAAGAAGTATTGATATTTATCGTTTTTGCTGCAGCGGTCTTTTATGTGATCAGAATGGTGTATAACGCCTTTTTTGCTCGTTCAAATGCGGGTTGCGCCAAAGGCTGTGGTTCTTGCCAAACCTCATTTCCTACATTTTCTGATGACTTACCTCAACCCAATGCTAAGTCTTGAAAGATTCCACTCAAGGTAAGATCGTTGATTTACGCATTATTCGCCGTATTTATGGTTTTTTGAAGCCATATCAATTCAGCTTTTGGTTATTGGTTTTTTTAATACTTTGCATGGCTGC
>CANIYB010000184.1 GCA_947471105.1 Cytophagaceae bacterium | reverse complement strand
TGGCTTTTGCTTTTTGGGCTTCGTTCAGTGAGTGCACCAACAAAAATCCATAGTCTTCTTCCTTGCTCAATACGCGTAATCCGGCATATTTTCCCGACTTAACTTCGGATGGGTCGGTGCCAATAAAATACGGAGATACGCTGATTTTTTTGCCATCCGTCGTCATGGATAATGCGATGTGATGACCGCCTAGGTTAAAACTCCAATTTCCATTCATCGTGGGCATACCAAAAAATGAAATATAATAATTGCCATGATCCCATTTAAGATTTTGAGTCATCGTAAGTAATTCTTTCTTTATTTTCCCATCATCAAAAGCTTTTTGATATAAAACATTCAATATATCATCTAATTGCATGATGGAAGTGGTTTTTAAATAGCCCTGTGAACTTAACGTTTCACTCAATACGCGATGAAAAACGAGTCGACTCGAATCTGATAAATCCCCATAGCGAATGCCCGGTCGAGGCACTTGTCCCACGGGCAAATTTGTCCAAAGCACCCTTTTTTTATCATCAAAAGAATAGATAGCTAATTTTTGTTCCGCGCTCGATAGTGTGTTGATGAATCTTGTGGCCACTTTGAATAAGTTAGCCGGTGTTTGCGCTACAGTCTTTAAATAAATAGGTAAAAGAATGATAATTAGACTGATGACTTTGATCTTCATGCAATGAGGTTTAGGTAGATAAATATAATGAGAAAATTGTAATTATCGTTTCCGATGAATTTTACTTCCTAGAAAAATAAGTATCCAACCATTATAGGTGGATTCTAGGGGCGCTAATCAACTTGAGTTCGGTCTGTTTTTGAAGAGTATGACTTTAATAGTATTGGAAATCTAATTGAAATAAATTCGATGGGCTATAGAACCATAATGCTTAGGGCTTTGCAATTAGATTTCATAGTGATTTTTATGGAAGGTTTGTAAAGTTTTCAATAAACCATTAATTTGTTAAAAAAAAACGCTAAAGCCTATTAATAGCTAGGTAGTAAAAATTAATCATCCTCTATGAAAGTTTGTGTGATAGGTGCTGGGCCATCCGGAATTACCGCTCTGAAAAATATAATCGACCAAGGCTTAGATGTCGTTTGTTATGATTTTAATTCAGATGTTGGGGGAAATTGGATTTACAATGAAAACGTTGGCCATTCAAGTGTATTTGAAACAACCCATATTATCAGCTCAAAAACGCTTTCACAATACGAAGATTTCACCTTTGATGAGTTCGAAACGGGTATCCCTGATTACCCTTCTCATGATCAATTGCGGCGTTATTTTCAGGCTTATGCCGCGAAATTTGATTTATATCCGCGTATCGAGTTTAATACCCTCGTTCAATCTTGTGAACTAGACCATTCAAACCAATGGGTCATCAAAACGATCAATGGGGGCACTGAAAAGACAGAAATATTTTCGCATCTAGTCGTTTGTAATGGCCATCATTGGAAACCCA
The DNA here is from genome assembly GCA_947471105.1 of Cytophagaceae bacterium. Lineage (GTDB taxonomy): Bacteria > Bacteroidota > Bacteroidia > Cytophagales > Spirosomataceae > Aquirufa. The sequence continues at coordinate 3,766 of CANIYB010000184.1, read as the reverse complement.
GGCTACCTCAATATCCCGGAAATTTCACAGGCAAATTCATGCACTCACATGAATTCAAGCATGCAAAGCCGTTTGCGGGACAGCGAATTTTAGTCATTGGAGGCGGAAATTCTGCCTGTGATGTGGCGGTAGAAACGAGTCGGGTCAGTAGCAAAACGATGATTAGTTGGCGCCGAGGTTACCGAATCGTTCCTAAATTTTTATTTGGAAAACCGAGTGATATTGTAGCTTCACGTTTCGCATTTTTACCTACTAGGTTAAAGTTTTTCTTATCTGAATTATCAGTCAAGATTTTTTCGGGATCCAATAAAAATTATGGCTTGCCTGAACCTGAGCATGCGATTACAGGAACTCATCCGACGATCAACGAAGAGCTTTTGTACAAAATAAGGCATGGGAAAGTATTCCCAAAAGTTGACATTGAACGCTTTGATGGCCAAAATGTGCACTTTAGGGATGGATCCGTGGAGGAATTTGATACCATCATCGCATGCACCGGGTATATTTTGGAGCATCCTTTTTTTCGAAAAGACTTTTTAAATTATAGCGAAGGGGATGTTCCTCTATACTTAAAAATGCTGCATGAAAAATATGAAAATCTCTTTTTTGTGGGGATGTTTCAGCCATTGGGATGCATTTGGCCCGCTGCGGAATTGCAGAGTAAAATTGCCGCAAGAGCCATTAAGGGCCTTTGGAAACGCCCTGAAAATATTGCGGAGTTATGCCAAAGAGAAGTTAGCCATCCTCATTTAAATCAAATCAAAACGCCGCGGCATACAATAACCGTTGACTTTCATCTTTTCATCAAACAACTCAAAAAACACTTGCCTAAAAATTATGTGAGTAAATCACCTGCTTGATGAAGGAAACAATCGTTTTTGTTCATGGAATGTGTCATGGGGCTTGGTGCTGGGAGGAGTATTTTATCCCTTTTTTTGAGCAGCTAGGCTATCATTGTATCGCCTTTGACCTACCGGGGCATACTCAACAAGGAAGCGCAAAAGCGATTCGTTTTTCATTGGATGATTATGTGGATACACTTGCAGACATTGTAGATAAGTTGGAGGATGATCCCATCATCATCGGCCATTCGATGGGCGGGATGATTCTACAAAAATATTTGGCCAAAGGAAGATGTAAAAAAGCCATATTAATGTCATCTGTACCGCCCTCAGGCGTGCTTTTGCCTAGTCTTCGTGTATTAATCAATCACCCAGGCGCTCTCAAGTACTTGTTCCAAGCGAATTTATTGGGTGTTTTTAAAAGATATCCTCATTTAATGTTTTCGTTAAATACTAGGTCTGAGCACTATGCTAACAAGATGTGCTCGGAATCATTTTGGGCCTATTTACAATTACTAATCCCCTTCCGCCGGATGGAGAAACGAGTACCCATGCTGGTGATGGGGGGGACTGAGGACCAACTAATTTCCGTTAGTGAATTTGAACAAACAGCTAAAAAATATGATGCTGATCTTTCCTTGTTGGAAGGGGGATCCCATGATTTAATGTTGGAAAATGATTGCCAAAAATATGTTGATGCGATTCATTCTTGGCTTGCACGTTTTTCTAATTGAGTTTACGATTTATCTTTTTAATAAAATTCAATCATAAAACGCTAGGGATGATAAGAAGTAACGGTATGTTTTACTACATCGGGTCGATAAAAATAGACCTCTTTGAATTTTCCTTCTGCATACATTTGGCCTTGATCGAAAAAATGAGGGGAACTAGGATTTCCATTTTCTCCGCCAGCTAATAATGAATATGCCTTTATTTTAGGGCCAAATTCCACGGCAGCAATAAAACTATTTCCATTGACGCCATACCATTTTTTCGATCCTTGGATCGAGCGACTTGTGTAGGAGGGTAGCTGGCCCCAGGCGGAGGAAGTAAAGGGTACTGCAATACTTGGCTTTTCATCATTCATTTGATTGATATCTTGGTTGGCAATCCGTTGGAAACGATTCAATTCGCCCCAAGTCAATCGCCATGTTCCAAAATCCTTTTGTAAATCAGCCATTACTTCTCTAAGGGCTTGGACCATTTCCTGCTTTGAACCTGAGCGCGCATATTTTTCAATGTCTTGAACAACATCCGTCTCACCTCCAAATAGCTTGGTTTTGGGGATTTTAGGCATGATTTTTTGGCCCCAACGAACGGCCAAGTTTTGCGCGATGGAGGATGTGGAGGCATTGAAATCCCAATTTTTTAATTCTTTCACGACCTCAGTCAAATCCAATTCTTGGGAAGCCGCTTGTACAAGGGATGGAATCAATACCTCAAAAGCCGGTAACCGCCGGTCATATCCCAGACTGATTAAAGACGTTAAGTCCAATTTATTGGTTTGGGAAAATAAACGAACCGCATTACGATCACGAAAATTTTCTCCATCTGGAGCCATGTAGACAGGGTAATTGGCTCTTTTGGGGCTTGATGTACCTGAAACAGTAAAAGGAGTGGAGTTGCAGTTTTGAATCCAAGCCGTTTTGGGATTATAGCTGTGCACGATTTCTTCCAAAGGGTGAAGTCCTTTCCAATCATTCTTGGAGGTAGATCCATCTTGGGGTAGGCCCCAATCTAGAGAAGCCTCTCTCCGAGGTACAAAATTCCCATGCCAATACGCTATATTTCCTTTGTTGTCGGCATAAATGGTGTTGTTTGAGGTATTGGCACGCATTTCCATGATACGTTTAAAGTCGGCAAAACCGGTTGATTTCGTTCTGAGCCAACTTTGAATCAGACTTTTTCTGGCCCGATTATATGAGCGTACGGAAATCCATTTTCCATTTCTAGCGGCTAAAACGGGACCTCGGTGGTTGTAATACGTTTTAATTCTATGTGCGCCGACTGAAATCCATTTCGTCTTAAAAGGAATCCAATTTCCGTCTAAGAGGTATTCCATGGTTCCTTGCTTATTTCGGGTCGTTTCAAAATAGGCATCTGCTACATCTACTTGAGAAGAGGTATGCATCCACCCATTAAAATCATTAAATCCTTGATAGACAAAGAATTGCCCCCAAGTTACCGCTCCGTACACGGACAATCCTTCTTCACTGTTGACATGCACCTCAGGTCTAAAATAAAAAGTTACGTGTGGGTTAATGTATAAGAGGGAATTCCCCGTTGACGAAAGAGAAGGACCAACCGCAAAACCGTTTGAGCCGGTCAATTTTTCATCAGGGTTTTGGTATTTTACTTGGGCCGATTGCTTGGGCAAACCATAAAAAAGCGCCGTTTCGTTTTCCGTTATGTCGCCTGTAGATATGGCGCCAATGGAACCATCGGTCCATAATAATGGGAACCAAGGCTCAAAATGGGTGATTAACCTTGGTTTAATTTCAGGATGCCTCTTCAAAAAGTAATTGATCCCGTCTGCATAGGCATTCAACAATTTTTTTAGCCAGAGAGGGCTTGTTTTGTAATCTTCTTTGGCCTCATTTGCGTCAATGATTAATTTGATATAAAGATCATAGGCCAACTCTTTTTCCCCTTTAACCTCAGACATTCGACCTAATTTTTCAATGTAATTCATTTCTACTCGGGCAAAATCATCCTCACATTGTGCATACATGAGTCCAAATACAGCATCCGCATCGGTCTTTCCGTATATATGTGGAATTCCCCATTCATCGCGGTGAATGATCACTCTTTTTGCCTGGGCCTCATATGGACCATTTATTTTAGCTAAGCTCGTGAAGGAGAAAAACAGCAAAATGAGTGTAAATGATTTCTGCATGGCTTGTTGATAATTTTATAAAAATAGG
>CANIYB010000183.1 GCA_947471105.1 Cytophagaceae bacterium | reverse complement strand
TAAAATCTGTCCCGTAATCCACGAATTTTCTGGATTTAAAAGAAACAAAGCCATGTTCGCAATGTCGGTGGGTTGGCCCACTCGACCCAATGGATGCCTTTTACCTGCGGCTTCTATTTTTTCACCGCTATTTAATAATGCATTTGCTAACGGAGTTTGGGTTAAACTAGGCGCTATCGCATTCACTCTTATTTTAAAACTAGAAAATTCAGCCGCGAGAGATCTAGTTAATCCTTCAATAGCCCCTTTGGAACTCGCGATGGAAGCATGAAATCCCATTCCTGTTTGAACGGCCACAGTACTGAAAAGGACGATAGAAGAAGTCGAAGATGCTTTTAAGGCAGGTAAACAACCTTGAATTACTTGAACAGCACCTAAGACATTTATCCGAAAATCTTTTTCAAAGTCTACTGTTGTTAAGCGATGAAAGGGTTTTAAGTTGATACTACCTGGACAATAAACAAGTCCGTCGATAGGCCCTGAAATTGCACTTAAAACACCTTCATTCGTTCCTAAAACATCAAATTGGATATTTTCCACCCCTTGAACACTGCAGGGATTTCTGGATAGATTAATAACTTGATGACCTTGTGAAATTAATTTTGCTACAATGGAATCACCAATCCCTTGGCTTCCGCCTACGACAACGTATTTACCCATCTTACGATTGAATTGATCCTAAAAATTCTCTTTTGGTATTTTCTTCTTGAAATTTACCTCCGTAAAAAGAGGTAATTGTGGAAGTTGAATCATCTTTTACTCCCCTTGAAGATACGCATAGATGTTTGGCGTCAATAAAAACGGCAACATCCTCAGATGACAATACTTTTTGTAAATGTTTCGCAATTTGAATCGTTAACCTTTCTTGGACTTGTGGCCTCTTAGCAAAATATTGAACAACTCGATTTAATTTCGAAAGTCCAATTACTTTACCTGAAGAAATATAAGCGATATGTGTTTTACCTACGATAGGAACAAAATGATGTTCACAATTTGAGTAGAAACTAATGTTCTTCTCAATCAACATTTCTTTATAGCCATATTTGTTTTCAAACAAGGCTACTTTAGGCTCATTTTTAGGATTTAAACCGCTAAAAATTTCTTCTATATACATTTTCGCCACTCGGTTAGGAGTACCACGTAAAGAGTCATCAGTTAAATCAAGTCCCATAGTGAGCATGATTTCTCTAAAATGCCCCTCGATAATTTTAATTTTTTCTAGATCAGAAAGATCAAATGCATCCTCCCTCATAGGCGTATCTATGGAGGTGGCTACATGATTATCACCAATTTCTTCATCGGTTAATAAGAAGCGATCGGAATCAATAAGCAGGGAATTCAACGAAATTTCGTTCTGTTTCATATAATCTAATTTTTAAGTCTAACTCAGCGGCAATTTTTACTCTTAATTTATGGTAAATAACCACAGCTATGTTTTCGGCTGATGGATTTAAATTTTTAAACTCAGGTACATCTAGATTCAAATTTTTGTGATCAAACTTTTTAACCACTTCTTCTTGAGCTAAAACGGATAAATCTTTCATATCGATGACATAACCCGTTTCAGGATTAATTGTTCCAGTAATTTGAATAATTAATTCATAGTTGTGTCCATGGTAGTTGGCATTATTACATAAACCAAATATTTCCTTGTTTTTTTCTGCTGACCAATCGGGATTATGTAACCGATGGGCTGCATTAAAATGTTCTTTTCTGAAAACGCTAATTTTTTGTAACATCATTATTTTAAAAAATCTTATAAATTTAATGTAGTATTTTAATTAAATTTCAATTCTATATCTTAAAACCTAAAATAAAATAAATGAAACGAAGGAAATTTTTATCTAATTCCCTTATATATTCCTCTTCTACAGCACTTTTTCCTACATTTTTAAAAGGATTACCAACCGAACAAACAAAAGTGCGTTTAGGTTTTATCGGCGTAGGACTTCGTGGTCAAAATCATTTGGAAATGGCCATGTATCGTTCGGATGTGGAAATTGTTGCCATATGTGACATAGACCCAAAGGCTATTGCTATCGCTAAAAAAATGATTTCAGATAAAGGTAGGCCTTCTGCTGCAATCTATGGCAAGGATGATCATGATTTTGAAAACTTAGCTAAGCGAACGGATATTGACGGAGTGGTCATTGCCACACCTTGGGAATGGCACGTTCCAATGGCCTTGGAAGTGATGAAACAAGGCAAATATGCGGGTGTGGAAGTATCTGCGACGGTTAAATTACAGGAGTCGTGGGATCTAGTTAATATGTTTGAAAAAACGGGTTCTCATTGCATGATTCTTGAAAATGTATGTTATCGACGAGATGTGTTAGCCACGTTAAATATGGTTCGACAAGGCATTTTTGGTACGCTTAACCATGTTCAATGCGGATATCAGCATGATCTTAGAGAAGTTAAATTTAATAATGGGACGCAGGCCTATGGTGGAGGTGTTGAATTTGGAGAAAAAGGATTTTCTGAAGCGAAATGGAGAACCCAACATTCAGTCGACCGAAATGGTGATCTATATCCTACCCATGGATTAGGGCCGGTGGCCGAAATGCTTAACATTAATCGCGGTAACCAATTTGCTTATTTGACATCCATGGCCACCCCTTCTCAAGGACTTCATGAATATATTGTCAATAAAGGGGGTGCAGATCACCCGAATGCAAAAGTAAATTTTAAATGTGGCGACATTGTTCAAACGATGATCAAGTGCGTTAATGGGGAAACCATCTTAATTACGCATGATACGAACTCTCCTCGCCCCTATTCTTTAGGCTTTCGGGTCCAAGGAACGAAAGGTTTGTGGATGGAAGATAATAAATCCATTTACATTGAAGGGGTTTCGACCAAAGCCCATCGCTGGGATGATGCGAAGCCTTATTTAGATAAATATGATCATCCGCTTTGGAAGACACATTCCGCAGATGCTGAAAATGCAGGCCATGGTGGAATTGATTATTTCGTTTTGAGAGGATTTATTGAGGCCATTAAAAACAAAGTAGCCCCTCCGATCGACGTATATGATGCTGCGGCATGGTCAGCCATCTCGCCTTTATCCGAGCAATCCATTGCTAAAAATTCTGCATCCATTAAAATACCGGATTTTACACGAGGTAAATGGAAAACGAATAAACCTATCTTTGCACTAAACGACTCTTATTAAAAACTTATGACAACGAACTCTAAATCTTCCAACGGCCCCTTGATGATGATCGGGATACTTTTTTTTGTATTCGGTTTTATTACTTGGGTTAATTCCGTGTTGATTGCGTTTTTTAAAGACGCATTCCAACTTAATAATTTTGATTCTTTATTAGTCACTTTTGCCTTTTTCATTTCCTATTTTGTCATGGCGATTCCATCTTCTTGGGTATTAGCTAAAACTGGTTTTAAAAGAGGAATGTCTTTGGGCTTATTATCTATGGCTTTAGGTACCCTATTGTTTATTCCTGCCGCTAAAATGGCTAATTATCCAATGTTTTTATTTGGTCTTTTTGTCATAGGAACCGGATTAGCACTTTTACAAACCGCGTCTAATCCCTACGTGACGATTTTAGGACCTAGTGAATCTGCAGCTAAAAGAATTTCTGTCATGGGAATTTGTAATAAAGTAGCGGGGATTTTGAGCCAATTTATTTTTGGCGGCCTTTTTCTATCTACGGGTTTAGTGGGCAACGAAAAACTTAAAACGGTGATTACGCCCTATGGGATTATGACGGCTATTCTAGTGGTATTAGCTATTTGGGTTTGGTTTTCTAGTCTACCTGAAGTGGAAGCTGAGGAAGTTACACAAGATCATGGCGCTGTGAAAGATAGCGTTTGGTCTTATCCGAACCTTGTTTTAGGCCTTATTGCTTTCTTCCTATATGTAGGTGTTGAAGTTATTGCCGGTGATACGATTATAAACTATGGCGTTTCACAAGGTTTCGATAAAGATGTAGCTAAAATTTTTACTACGTATACTTTATATGGTATGCTGGCTGGATATATTGTCGGAATTCTTTTTATCCCCAAATATTTATCTCAACAAAAAGCTTTGAATTACTCGGCCATTTTAGGCATTGTTTTTTCTATCGGCGCCATTGTATTTACAGGCTTTACTTCTGTGTTATGTTTAGCTTTATTGGGTTTAGCCAATGCATTAATGTGGCCAGCTTTATGGCCTTTAGCGATCCAAGGTTTAGGTAAATTCACCAAATTAGGAAGCGCTCTGATCATTATGATGATTTCTGGAGGAGCCTTACTTCCTTTGCTTTATGGAAAAATAGCGGATAATATAGGTGACACCCAAAAGGCTTACATCATTATGATCCCTTGCTATATATTTATTTATTTTTACGCAACAATTGGGCATAAAAAGAGTTCTTGGTAATATAATCATTTTTTGAGAGCCTCATCTTTTGATATATTTGATGAGGCTTTTTTGTAAATTTGGTTTTAATAAAAGGTATGTCAACGGATTCGTCTATTTTAAAATTGATTTCTGAAGGTAATAAGTATGCAGATTCACTTGTTGCATACAAAAGAAGAAATACGATTCCAGTCGCAGTCGGAAACGTTTTCATCGGTTCGGATTTCCCCATTCGGGTTCAATCAATGACTACCGTGGATACCATGGATACTCAAGGATCCATCGATCAGTCCATCAAAATGATCGATGCTGGATGTGAAATCGTTCGAATTACCGCCCCTTCTGTCAAGGAAGCACAAAATTTAGAAAATATTCGAAAAGGTCTTCGTGTAAGAGGGTATCAAACTCCTTTAGTAGCGGATATTCACTTTACACCCAATGCAGCAGAATTAGCCGCTCGGATCGTTGAAAAAGTGCGTATAAACCCAGGTAATTACGCAGATAAAAAGCGATTTGAAGTCATTGAATATACCGACTCCTCCTATCAATCTGAGTTAGAAAGAATTCGAGATAAATTTTTGCCTCTGGTGAAAATTTGCAAAGAATATGGTACTGCCATGCGTATTGGTACTAATCACGGATCTTTGTCTGACCGAATTTTAAGCAGATATGGCGATACTCCATTGGGTATGGTGGAATCTGCTTTAGAATTTTTGCGTATCTGCGAGGACGAAAATTATTATAATATTGTATTGTCCATGAAATCTTCCAACACCCAAGTGATGGTGGAAGCTTATCGACTTTTAAGTAAAAAACTAGAAGAAGGTGAATTCAAAGCTTATCCTTTGCATTTAGGAGTGACTGAGGC